>DASVSE010000203.1:0-7521 GCA_036388235.1 Rubricoccaceae bacterium
TACTCCTTCTTTGTCCAGGTAATCGGATCTGGCGAGCGCCGCCGGAGCGAGCGTGAGGACTTCCTTGATACCGACGTCCTCTATGATCACGACGTCCAGGAGGCCGTCCTCGGGGTTGGCGCGGGGCGCGACCGGCTGCCCGCCTGCCGCCGTCCGGCCGTTGGCCACGACGATGTTGTACGCCTCGACGCGCTCGAACTCGGCGTCGTCCCACGCGATCTCGGTGTGGTAGCCCGTGAGGTCCGGCAGGAGCTTGGCCGCGCCGATGAGGTACGCCAGCGGCCCCCACGACGCCTTGAACTCGGGCGTGAGCGTCTCGCCGACGACGCCGGAGAACCCGCCGGCACAAACGTTGATCGCGTAGCCGTTCTGGTTCTCGTGCGAGTAGCGAATGAGATCGAGCGGCCGGTGCACGCCTTCGCCGATACAGCGGAGGCACGTCGCGACGTCGTCCAGGGGCAGGCCGAGCGTGCGAGCGAAGTCGTTGCCCGTCCCGAGCGGGAGCACGCCGAGGATGGGCCGATCGGCGGCGTTGCTGCCGACTGCCATCAGGCCGTTGGCAACCAGGTGGAGCGTGCCGTCGCCACCGGCCGCCACCACCTTGTCGATCCCATCGCGGGCGGCCTCTGTTGCGGCGTCGCGTGTCTGGTCCTCGGTCTCGACCTCGACGACCTCGATCAGGGGCGCGTCGTGCGCGATGGACAGGTCGGCGCCGCTCGCGCTGCCGGCCGACGGGTTGATGATCAGTCGGGTCGAGACAGGCACAGGCGTCGGGGTGAGGGACCGTGTAGACGCCGGACCGTTCGGGCGGTGCCCGGGCCGCGGGTGATGGCGACGGTCTGGCACCCCGATACCGGCCGAGACATATCGTCCCACACATGGCCACTCGCCAAACGCACGCCGCGTACGAGATCTCTTCACTGGCACGCCGCAACCCTTCCACCGGACTCACGTGACCTTCTTCGTGACCGCTGCGGCCTGCTCTTCAGTCCATGAGGACTCTGGCCCATACCGCACGTCCGCTTTGTTTCTGCCTCTCTCCGTACCGATGTCCTCGCCGACCGCCGACCGCCCCCGCCTCCCTGACGACGCCCTCTACATCGACGAGCCGTCGTTCTTCGCCCGTGTGGCGTGGCGTCAGGTGGCCGCGCTCGGTGCGGTCTCGCTGGCTGTGCTCGCGCCGATGCTGCTGGCGCTTCTGCTGGCCGCCTAACACGGTGCGGCCGGGTAGCTTCGGGGCCCTTCTGGTGTCCCGATGCCCGACCGCCTCCGCCTCATCCTCGGCGTCAAGCTGCGCTCGCTGCGGCAGAGCCGCGGCCTCGGGCTCAAGGCCGTCGCGAAGAAAGCGGGCCTGTCGGTGTCGTACCTCTCGGAGATCGAGCAGGGCAAGAAGTACCCCCGCGCCGAGAAGCTCGTCGACCTCGCGCACGCGCTCGGCGTGCCCTACGACGACCTGGTGTCGCTGCGCGTGGACCGCGGGCTGGACGCCGTCAAGGACGCCATCGAAAGCCCGTTTCTGCGGGCCTTCCCCTTCGGCCTGTTTGGCGTCGAGCCCGAGAGCGTCGTGAACCTGCTCGCCGGCATGGCCGACCGCGGCGAGGCGCTTGTCCGCGCGATGAGTGACCTCGGGCGGGCCTACGACGGGCGCGTCGAGGACGTCCTGCTGGCCGCCCTCCGGGCATACCAGCAGATGCACGCCAACCGCTTTCCAGACCTCGAAGCGGCAGCCGAGCGCATCCGGACACGCCTTCGCCTCGGCCCCTCGCCGACGGCCGACGCCCTTTGCGAGGCCCTCGAACAGACCGCGGGCTACCGCATCGATACCGCCGCGCTCGCCGCCGACCCCGAGCTGTGCAGCCTCCGCAGCGTCCTCGTCCCTGCGCCGGACGCGTCGGCTAGCGGCCCGACGCTCTACGTCAACGGCTCCCTGCTCGACGAGCAGCGCGCGTTCGTCTATGCCCGCGAGCTGGGCTTTCTCGAACTCGGCGCCACACACCGGCCCCTGACGTCGTCGTGGATTCAGGTGGACCGATTCGAGCAGGTGCTCGACAACTTCCGCGGCTCGTACGTCGCCGGCGCCCTCCTGCTGCCGGCGGCCGTCGTCGACGCCGCGCTCGTCCGCCTCGCTGATGCGCCGACGTGGGACGCGACCGGTCTCGGGGCGCTCCTCGCGCGGACCCGCTCGACGCCCGAGATGCTGTTCCACCGGCTCACGCAGCGCGTGCCCGAGGCGCTCGGGCTCGACGAGCTGTTTTTCCTGCGCGTTCATCAGCCCGCCGGAACCGACACCGTCGCGCTTACCAAGTCGTTCAACCTCAGCCGCGTCCCCGTGCCCCACGGCGTCGCCGACGACGAGCACTACTGCCGGCGCTGGGCCGACAGCGTGGCGCTCCGCGAGTTGGACCGGCAGGAGGCGCGCGCAGCCGGCCGTGGCGAAACCGACGGCGGGCTTGTCGTCGCCGCGCAGCGGCAGCACTTTCTGGCCGAGAACGCGGAGTTCTTCGTCGTCTCGGTCGCCCGGCCGCTGTCGTTGCAGCCCGGGACACACTCCGCCGTCTCGCTCGGCGTGCTCCGCACGCGGGCGACGCGGCGGCGCATCCGGTTCTGGGACGACCCCGCGCTCCCGCTCGTCGACGTAAGCCTGACGTGCGAGCGGTGCCCGCTGACGGACTGCCGCGTCCGGGCCGCCCCGCCTCGCCTGCTGGCGGCTGCTGAGGCCGCGCGCCGACGCACGGACGCGCTCGCTGGCCTTGCCGCCGAGACGCCCGGATAGCTCGGCCCGAAAATGAGAGCGGGGCGGCCTCCCGAAGGAAGCCGCCCCGCCGGGGTCCAGAGGACGGTGACCTTAGTTGGTCGTCGTGCCCGTCTCGGCCGAGGCGTCGTCCTCGGTGCCGTTGACGTCCGTGGCGCCGTCGGTCGCCTCGCCGGCGTTCTCGAGCGCGTCAGCCTCCTCGCGCAGGGAGTCGGCGGTCATCTCGCCCATCTCCTCCGTGGCGTCGGTGCCTTCGTCCGTCGTGGACTCGACCGAATCGGCCTGAGCCTCAAGGACCTCAGCGCCTGCCTCGGCGGCCTCCTCGCCCTGCGTCTCGGTGTTGCAGGCGGAGAGGGGGAGGGCCAGCGCGAGGGCCAGCAGTGCAATCTTGTTCATGGCTGTGTGCGGGGGTGAGCCGCGGTTGGGTGAGCAGCCTCCCAGCGAGGATCGCTGGGTCCCCGGGCGGGTATCGTGCCCGAAGTAGAGCGTCAACGTAAGGTGCTTCCTGAGAGATACACCTTCATTCAATGCTCATGCATAGCACATCGGTCTGAACAAGAAGCGGGGCGCCCCCGAAGAGACGCCCCGCGCGAAAACCGAACGCGTGCCCGATTACATCGCCGATCCGCCCGTGAGGCGAGCACCGGTCGAGGAGAGCGCACCGCCGAGCGTCCGCAGGCCCTCCTGGGACGACGACGACGCGCCAGCCGCCGAAGCGGTCGTCGCCTCGCCGAGCTCGGTGAGCGTCGCGCCGATCGCGGCGCCGTCGAGCGGGGTGGTGCTGAGCTGTGCCTTGAGCCGCTCGAGGTCCAGACGGAGCTCGCTGAACTGGTCGCCTTCAAGCTTGGCGATCCACCCATCGATGTTCTGAATGGCGGCCGCCGGTGCGAGGGCCGTCAGGTCCGTGCCAGCCGCGGCGATCGTGCCGTCGACGGTGACGTCCGAGGCCATCGGGTCCGTCGTCGCGCCGGGCTCGGTCATGGGCTCGGTCGCCATCGGCGCGTCGGCCGCGGGAGCGGTCGTATCGGTCGCTGTCTCGGCCTCGTCTCCACCACAGGCGGCGAGCGGGAGGGCGAGGGCGAGAAGGAGGAGTCGGGTAGACATAACGAGAGAAGGATGAGGAGAGAGCGACGGGCACGGTCTGTGCCCGAGAACCGGCGCAACCGGCCCGCGCGAGACCGTGTTCGGTGCGCCCAACGAATTCATAGACCTATCTGCCGCTCACCCGATGGGCGTACCGACGGCCGCGTTGGCTCTCCCGTCCGCGTCCGAACGACGCTCCGCTCAACGGACGCACCAGCCGCTTTGCCGCCGTCGCCCGTGCTCGTCGGGGCGGGCCCGAGCAGAGGAGCGGTCGGGCGATGAAGGCGATTGGGTCGCAGCCAGCCCACAGGCTGCGCCCGGCACCGCCACCGAGACGAACCTTCCAGCAGCGGGCGAGTTGGCTGGCAGGCTACTTCCAGCGCACGATGCCTCTCGCACTCCTCATCTTCGCCGTGCTCGTCGCCGGACCGGCTGCGGGCCAGGCGCTCCCGGAGAGCGATCGGGACACCTCGGACTCGCTCGCGACGGGATCGTCGCTCTTCCTTCGCATCGACGGGACGGTTTCAGCGCAGACGCTCGTTCACCGGACGGCACCCGACATCGAGGTCCGGTTCTCTGGCGATGTGGTAGACACCCTCAGCGTGGACCGACGCGACAACCTGCCCCGGCCGGTCGTGCCCGGGGTTACCTACCGCGATGTCCGCGTGACCTTCGAGGTGCGGAGCGGGCTCCCCAACGCGGGCGCGTTCCTGGATGCGCTCCTCCGCCCGCGGGAGGCGTCCCCGGGCAGCGCGCAGCCGGCGCCATCCGACGGCCAGCCGTGAGCGTCTGGCCCGCCCTTGCGCACGTGATGGATCTCGCCGCTACCGCGCCTCCCTCGGTGGCGCTGGGGATCGCCGAGCAGTCACATCGCCGAGCGTGGCCACGATGCACCGATAGAAGCCGCAGCGTTGGAAGGCCAGACGATTTATGGGCGCGTCGGCGCGAGCGTCCACGCGCGAGCGATCGATGCGCGGCTCCGGAACGTCCACGGGGGCGTCCGCTTCTTCTGCTCCGGCTGACGGTCTACCCCTCTTCCCTCTCCCCTTCTCGCGATGAACCGCTGGCTCCTCCTTTCTGCCGCCTTTGTACTCGCCGCCCCGCCCGCGCTCGCGCAGCGCACCACGCCCCCACCCGACACCCGCGTCCAGGCACGCACGGGCACCGCGCCCGTCGGGCGCCGCGCGCAGCAGGGCGATCCCGCCGACGTCACCCTCGAGGTGCCCAACCTCTCCGTCGAGCAGATCACGCTCACCGTCGACGACCTCCAGGCGCGCCTCTCACTCGACGCCCGCGTGGCGAACCTCGTCCAGCTCACCGCCGGGGCCGACGTGCGGATCGGCAACGTGAGCCTAGAGGTTACCGGTGTTCAGGCCGAGGTCTACCTCCAGGTCTACCTCGACAACGTGACGACCATCGTGACCCGCGCGCTCGACCTTCTCGCGACCAATCCCGAAATCATCGAGACGCTAGGCTCGACGCTGAACCAGACCGTCGGGACCGTCGGTGACGTGGCCGGGCAGGCGCTCGGGCCCGGCGGAGCTGTTTCGGGGCTCACCGGAGCCGTCGGCCAGACGCTCCGCGACGTTGCGGGACCGAACGGGCTCCTCAGCCAGACCGTCAACACGGCCGGGCAGGTCGTCGCCCAGACCGTCAGCGCGACGGGCGAGCTCACCGAAGTCACGCTCGACCGCACGACGGGGAGCATCGTCAGCGAGCGGGCGCTGGGGACCGTGGCCGGGCTGACCGACGTCGTGAGCGAGACGGCCGGCCCGTCCGGTGGGACCGTCCGGCGCGTCCGCGACGCAGCCGGCAACGTGATCGAGTACACGCTCGGCACCGGCGGCGCCATCACGGGCGCCCGTGCCGTTCAGCCGGGCCGTCCGCAGGGCGGGCGGTAGACCCGAGCGCGCGAGCGCCGGCCCCCTCCCAGAGGGGCCGGCGCTCTGCTCGGCGGCGGGTGCCGCCCCGAGGCGGGGCGGCGGCGGACGGGCACCGCCGGGCCGAGGTGCCGGGCGGCCCGTCTAGCGGACGACCGTGAACTGAACGGCCGTCGTCCCGCGGGCCGTGGCCAGCCGTGCGACGTACACACCGGCCGGCAGGCGCTGCCCGAGCGCGAACGTCTGCTCGCCAGAGGGAAGCGTCTCGTCCGCCACGACGGCGACCTCGCGGCCGAGGACGTCGTAGACCGAGAGCCGGGCAGCTGTCGCCTCGGGGACGGAAACCGTCACGCGCGCCGCGCTGCCCACGGACGGGTTCGGGGCGACGGTGAGGAGGAAGCCAGCCTCGGCGAGCGGACCGGACTCGGCCGCGACGACGACCGAGCCGATGCCGGCCGCGGCGTCACTGGTGAGCGCGCTGTTGCCGGGCTGGCCGTTGAAAAAGGCCAGCGCCGCGCCCGTATCCGCACTGCTCGCGCCGAGGTTGTCCGTGACGCTGCCCGAGACGAGCGTGCCCTCGATGTCGAGCGCGCCCGATCCCGCGCCGGCATTGGAGGTCGCGCCGTCGATGAGAATGCCCGGCGTGAAGCCGAGGATGACCGAGTTGAAAAGGTTCGTCTGCGCGTTGCGGCGGAGGTGCGCGCCGCGGCGGAAGTTGGGGTTGATGGTCCCCGTCGGGCGCTGCGTGCGCGGCCCGAGAATCGTCAGGTTCGAGAAGACCGGCTGCGTCAGCGGGGTGTTCGTCGTGCCGTTGGCGTCGTTGTCGTGCTCGATGCCGTTGGAGCCCGAGATGTCGGCGAGGTCCGGGTTCGAGACGCCGAGCGCGAACTGGACGTAGCCGCGCCAGCCGTTGTCGCCGTCGAACATGTCGTCCACGGGCGCCGTCGCGACGACGTGGCGGAGGTTGACGGTCCCGCCGAAGGGCTCGAAGGCGTCGTCGCCCGAGAAGGCGACCTGCACGTAGTCGATCGTCGTCGCGCGGCCGACGGCGCCGAGCGTGAGGCCGTTGATCTCGTTGTTGGTCGTGAAGGCGATGCCGGCCCACTCGATGCGGACGTAGCGGAGCGTCCCCGAGTCATCATTGTCATTCGGCGCCGCGCCGCCGCCGTAGGTCGTGTTGGTGCCGCCTTCGAGGACCGCCTCGCCGCCGGCGATGTTGAGCGCGGCCCGGCCGGCGAGGATCACGCCACCCCAGTCGCCACCTGCGCGCTGCCCGGGCGCGCGCTCGGACGTGAACACGATCGGGCTGGCCGCCGTGCCCTGTGCGTCGATGCGGGCGCCGCGGTTGATGATGAGCGAGCCCTTCGTGGCCTGCTCGCCGAAGATGACCACGCCCGGCTGGATGGTCAGCGTCGCACCCGCGTTGACGTTGACGAAGCCCGAGAGCTTGTACTTGCTGCCCGTCGTCCACGTCGTGTTCGTCGTGATCGGGCCCGTCACGACCGTCACGCCGCTTGTGGAGCTGCCGTAGTCCGTGAGCTGCGGCGAGTAGTTGGCCCACGGGAGGTCCCAGCGCTCGCCTCCGGGCGCGAAGGCGCCGCGGTAGGTTGTCGGCGTGAAGAAGGCCGGCGCGAGGCGGGCGTTCGTGAACGCACCGCCCGAGGCGAGCGGTGAGTTTGACGTCGGACGGGGGTCGAAGGTCTGCGCCGAGACGGCCTGGGCGGCGAGGAGCAGAAGCAGGAGAGGAGCCGTGCGCATGAGACTGGAGAGGCGAGGTGGACGAGCCCCGAGCCGGACGCCCGGGGC
>DASVSE010000204.1:0-6947 GCA_036388235.1 Rubricoccaceae bacterium
CGGCCGAAGACGGTGCAGTGCGAACGCGCCGAGCATGCCCTGGACGAACAGGACGGTAAAGAGGCCCGAAACGAAGAGGCCGCCCGTGTTGCCCGTCGGGACGCGGCTGGCAACCTGCTCGGCAACGTAGACGACGAGCAGCGCCGTTGCCGCGAATCGGTTGCCGCGGTAGGTGCCGGCGCTGAGCGCGAGCACGAGCGCGACGTCCAGAAACGCCCACGCGTCGATGGTGCCGCCGAAGACGCCGTCCGGCGAGGCGAGGGCCCAGGTGGCGAGCGCCGCGGTCAGCACGGCCGACACGATGCCCGCGTACGCCGCACGGCGCGTCACGGCCCGCGCGTCGTCGGCGTCGTCGAAGTGAAACCAGAAGAGCGGAACGCGGGTCGCCATGCGGGCGCGGCGGGTGAGCGCCGAGGTTACGCCGCGACAGGCTCGACGGCGAACGGGCCCTTCGCCGTCTCTGAGACGAACGCCGCCGGCGCGGTCGTCGAGTGGTAGAACAGCAGCAGGTGGCCGTGGTCGGCTGCGTCGCGGGCGAGCGTCTCGCGCCACCGCGCCGACGCTTCGCCATCGGCGTCGTACTTGGCGACGAAGCGCCGTACGACCTGTCCCGGCGTGCCCATGACGTCGCCGCCGTAGACGGCGGTCAGGCCGCCCGACGGGATCCGGACGATCTGGTGCGCGCCCGTATGGCCGCCCGTGACCGCCACCTCGGCGCGGCTGCTCGCGACGGGTCCGTCGCCGTCCAGGAGGACGAGCTGGCCGGCGCGGTCCAGCGTGTCCACGACGAGGTCGCGGGCGCGGAGCGACTCGCCCGAGTAGCCCGTGGCCATTAGCTCGGCGCGCTGCACGGCGTACTCGGCGTTCTGGAACGTCGGCCGCCACTCCCCGTGGACACTCGCGATGGCTCCGCCGGCGTGGTCGAAGTGGAGGTGCGACAGGACCACGCGGTCCACGGCCTCGGGTGCGACGCCGCGTGCAGCGAGCCCGCCCAGCAAGATTTCGGCGCCGCGGCCCGTCGCCCACTCGCCCAAGCCGGCGTCGAGCAGGAGCGTCTCGGACGGCGTGCGGACGAGAAACGGCGTGACGGAGATAAAGAGCGTCCCGGACCGCGCGGCATCGCCCTCGGTGTGCGGGACGAAGCGCTTGTCGAGGCCGACCGTGAAGCGGCCCTCGGGGAGCGCGTCGATGCGGAGGTCGCCGTAGGTCACGTACAGGCCGCCGGGGCGGGGCAGTGGAGAGGGCGAAACCCCGCGCGCGCCGTCCGGATTCAAACCGCCCATTCTCCACCTCCCGTTCTCATGTCCGACCACTCCGTCAAGAAGATCGATTCGTCCGCTTCGCCGTCTGGCGCGATGGGCCAGAAGTACCTCGCGTCAGGGAAAGCCCTCTCGATGCGTCTCTGGGAGGAAGCCACCGGTGAGGCCGGCGAAGCGCACACGCGCGATTACGAGACGGTCGGGTACGTCGTCTCGGGCGCGATCGAGATCCACGTCTCGGGCGACGTGATCACGTGCCGGGCGGGCGACAGTTACCTCGTCCCCGGCGGCGCCGAGCGGCAGTACGTCGTCGTGGAGGACTTGGTGGCGGTCGAGGCGACGAGCCCGCCGGCCGAGGTCCACGGCCGCGATGAGTAAGGGTAAGACCCAGACTCTCAACCAGGACCGGGGCCCGGCGCGAGTGTTCGCGCCGGGCCCCGAATGTCACAGCCTAGGTGAGATCCGAAGGGCTGGGTGTGGAAATGTTCGAATTGTGTGTAAACGGGGCGTTGGCGTTCAGAGCGCGAAAGCGTAATGTGGTCTCAGTTCGGCGGCGTTGTTCTTCCGGAACAGGCATTACTTCTTTTCCCATCTCTATGAGACTCTCTACCCTCTGGCGGCCTCTGGCGCTGCCCATCCTCGCACTTGCCCTCGCAGCCCCTGCGAGCGCCCAGTACCAGGTCGCGCCCATCGCGCCTGGGTTCGTCGACATCTCGGCCACCGGTACGCCGGTCACCGCGGCCCAGATGGACGAAGGGATCTCAGCGACGATCACCTTCGCGACCATCGCCCCGCCCACGCCCCCGGCCACGACCTCGCCCTTCACTTTCTCGTTCTTCGGCGTGGCGAAGTCAGGCTTTAGGGTCTCGTCGAACGGCTTCCTGACGTTCGCGGCAACATCCCCAGGTACTGGCCCGAACAACGCGAATGCCGTGCCGCTCACGGCGACGCCGAACGACTATGTCGCGCCGTTCTGGGACGACCTTGACTACATCGCCGGCACGGGGTCGGCGGCGGGGCAAGTCGACTACCAATACGACGCGGCCAACAACCGCATCATCGTCCAGTGGACCAACGTCCGGCGCTTCATTGGGAACGGGGGTGCCGCAAACCTGGGCGATCTGACGTTCCAGGCGCACCTCTATTCGACCGGGGTCGTCGAGTTCCACTACGCGACGATGACGGACCCGGGCAACAGCTACACCGCCGCCATCGAGAACGCGGCGGGCACGGCCGGTAGGGCTCTGTTCATCAACCCGACCAGTGGTGGCATCGCGTCCAACACGTCCTACCAGTTCATCCGCGACACGACGACGCCAGTTTTCTACGTCAACCAGCAGGGGGTGAACTTCCCGTCGGGCGGCCCATGCGTCTCCGCTCCGAGCACTGGCCGGGGGGTAGTCGTTACGGCCTCGAACCAGGGCGGCGGCGCACTGACCGTCGGCGCGCCGACGATCACAGGTCCGTCCGCATCCGCATTCAGGGTCGAAAATCAGGTTCCGACGGCCGGCACGGCGCTGACCGCCGGGCAGACGTCGCAGATCGTTGTGAGGTTCAACCCGATTGCTGGGCAGACGGGTCCGCAGAACGCCACGCTCAACATTCCTTACAACGACGGGACGGACAAGGTCTACACCGTCGCCCTCTCGGGCTCTGCCGACGCTGAGGGCGCCGGGTTCGTCTACCGCTCGACGGCCTCTACGGCCGAGTGCACGAATGGGGCCACGGCCCCGTCGGGCTCTGCGTTCATCGACATCGCTAGCCACACACGGATCACGACGTGGACGGGCGGCGACGGCGGCGCCGGCTACTTTCTGCTCGACCTCACTGCGAACGCGGCGGTCTCGGCCTTCGGGCCGTTCCGGTTCTTTGGGACTGACAATGCATTCGTCCAAATCAGCCCGGATGGGATCGTCGCTCCCACTCCCACTGCCACCAACGCGGGTCTCACCAACTTCACCGGCAGCACGTTCGTTAGCGGCCTGAGCACCATCGAGGTGAACGCGATGGACCTCACGGTCGGGACGGCCACGGTGGACTACGACACAGCCGATCCGGCCCAGTACCCCGTCGGCGTCTACTACGGCCTCTCGGACACCAACGGCGACGGGGTCCAGGAACTCGTCATCACGTACTACCACGCCTACGACGCGGGCTCGCCAAACTACACGGCTGCCGGGGCGGGCCTGCCGAGTACGGCTCGGTACCTCACGACCCAGCTTGTCCTGTTCCAGTCGCCCCAGGCGAACCGGGAGGATCTCCTCGAGGTCCGCTACATCGATGGGCTCGACCCGACGGGAACGCCCTACCGCCTCAACACGGCATCGACCGCCACCGGTACGACGCCGTCGATCGAGAACGACCTCATCACGGGGATCACGGAAAGGCTCGGCCTCGAGTCGGCCCTGTACCACTACCGCTCTAGCGGCAATGCGGGTCTGACGACGAACTTCGGCATTGGCGGTCCGATCTACGACGCGGCCGAGGGCAACGTCGCCGTCCGCTTTGAGGCCGAGGTCCAGGCCCTAGCGATGGGCAACGCCGGCTGGCGCATGATGGGCGCGCCGATCCAGAACTACCTGGTCGACCGTCTCGCGCGCGTCAACCTTGTCCAGGGCGTGGCCGGGCAATACCCGACCGCCCCGGGCTCCAACCTGCGTATCGACTACGACGGCTCGGGTTCGTCGGAGACGGGCTACATCCCGGCGGCCAGCATCAACGACCTGCTCGTTCCGGGCCAGGGCTTTATCTGGTACCTCTACAACCAGAACATCACGCCGACCTCGCCGGCCCCGCACGGGGCGGGCACAAGCCGAAGCTTCGCGCTCCCGATGGCCCTCGAGGCCACGGGCGCGGAGCCATCAGTAGCCGGGACCGTGACGGGACCGGTCTCGACCCCGCTCTTTACGACCGGTGACCGATTCAACCTCGTCGCCAACCCGTTCCGGGATGACCTCGACGTTTCCAACCTCGGCACGTTCGCCTCTGGTGGCACGCTGACGTCGGCCGTCCCCCAGGTCTGGGACCCAAACACCGGCGCGACCGGGTCCTATGTGATGGTCACGGGCTCTGTTGCCACCTGGCAGGGGTTCTTCGTCCAGAACGGGACTGCGACGGCGCTCACCTTCCCCACAAACGCCCGGAACACGACCGGCACGTTCCTCGGGCTCACCGGCGACCTGTACTCAAACGCGCGGACGGCGAACCCGGCCCGGCTCGCCTTCGAGCTCGCGGGGACGGATGCGGCGACCGGTCAGCCGACGCTTGACAAGGCCGCCGCGCTCGTCTTCTCGGCGACAGGCGCCGACGAGTGGGACCTTCTGGACGCCTCGAAGCTCTCGCCGCTAGCGAACGCGTTTGCGACGGTTGCCTTCCAGGGTGAGCTCGACGGCGTGGCGAACCTCAAGGCTCAGGAGAGCCGGTCGCTTGAGGCGGCCTCGTTCGACGTCCCGATGGTCGTCGATGCCGTTGGGACGGCCCCCAGCCTCACACTCTCGTGGGGCGACCTCTCGGTGCTTCCGGCCACCTGGTCACTTGAGCTCCGTGACGTTGTGACGGGCCAGACGGTTGACCTCCGGGCACAGACGAGCTACACGTTCGACCAGACGTCCGCTCCGGCCCGCGGCCTCTCCCCCGAGGCGATCCTCTCGGAGACGACGGTCGCCGCGCAGCGGCGGGCGACGGACGCCTCGCGCTTCGTTCTCCACGTGGAGACGGCCCGCACGACGGCAACCGAGGACGGCGCGCCGGCCGAGTTCGCGCTCGCAGCGCCGTCGCCGAACCCGACCGCCGGTGCGGCCGTGGTGAGCTTCGACGTGCCCGAGGCGTCGTCGGTCTCGGTTTCGGTGTACGACCTGCTCGGCCGCCGTGTGGCGGTCCTCGCCGAAGGCGAAATGGCAGCAGGCCGGCACACGTCGCGTCTGGAGGCGGGCACGCTCGCACCGGGCGTGTACGTGATCCGGATGCAGGCCGGGACGTTCGCGGCGACGCGGCGGGTGACGGTGGTCCGCTAGTCTAAGCCGTCTCGGACAAGGACGCGCGCGGCGCGGGGCTTCGGCTCCGCGCCGCGCGCGGTTTATAGAATGTGTGAACGGCCTCTTGTCCTTGTCATGCAAGGGAGGTATCGTTCGTCCCTGTTCGACTTGCCTGTTCCTAATAGAGCCGGCCCTGCCCGATCTCTGCCTCCTCAACTATGAGACTCTCTACCCTCTGGCGGCCCCTTGCGCTGCCACTCTTGCTCTTTTCGGTTGCCGCGGCGGCCCAAGCCCCTGCCAACGACAATGTTGCCAACGCAACCGTGGTTGCCGGCGATGGAGTTGCCGTCACCGGCACGAACGTGAATGCGACTCTCGAGGCTAATGAGCGGCTCGGGAGTTGTTCTGGTGGAGCACAGCCGAGATCGGTCTGGTGGCAGTACACCCCCTCAGCGTCCGGTTTCGCCACGTTCAGCACGGTAGGAACCGGCTTCGACACCGTTCTGGGGGTCTTCACGGGGACAGGAACCCCACCGCCACACCCATTGACGCAGGTTGGCTGCGACGACGATGCTGGTGGCAATAACACGTCGCTCGTCACGGCTCTGCCCGTCACGGGGGGGACGACGTACTACATCCGGGTGTCTAGCTTCGGCGCGTCGACGACTCCCGGCCCCATCACGCTGAGGGTGACGTTCACCCCTCCTACGCCGGCTAACTACACCTCTAGCACAGCGTTTCAGGGCACCGGCTCGCTTTTCCAGAACCAAGAGCAGTTCGTCATCCGAGCCAACATTGTCGTGGGTGGCAACATCAGTGGGACTACGACACCGCTGACGTCGATCACATTCACAACGACGGGTACGACGAACACAGCTGACCTTTCCAGGGCGCGGCTTATCTACGGCGGAACAGCGACGACGCCGAACCTCACCACGATGCCTGAGTTCGGCACGGCGATCGCGAGCCCGAACGGGACGATGACGTTTACCGGCTCGCTGGAACTGCCGATCGGGAGCAACAACCTGTTCCTCGTCTACCAGGCGACGCCGACGGCGACTGTTGGCAACCTTGCCGATGCCACGTTCACGAGCGTGACCGTCGGTGGGACAGTCCAGGCACCGACCACGCAGGCCCCGGCCGGCTCTCTGACGATCGCTGCGCCCGTGGCAGCCAACTACACGTCTAGCACGGGATCCCAGACCTCTGGCACGCTCTTCCAGGGCCGCGAGCAGTCGGTACTCCGGGCGCTCGTCGTCATCGGCGGCACCACGGGTACCACCAGCACGACGCCGCTGACGTCGATCACGTTCACCACCACGGGCACGACGGCGCCGACGACCAACCTTGCTCGCGCGCGGGTCATCTATGGCGGGACGGCGACGACGCCAGACCTCGCGACGATGCCCGAGTTCGGCACGGCGATCGCGAGTCCGAACGGGACGCTGACGTTCACTGGCTCGCGGGACCTGCCGGTCGGCAACAACAACTTCTTCCTCGTCTACCAGGCAACCCCGACGGCGACCGTCGGCGCCACGGTCGACGCCACGTTCACGAACGTGACTGTCGGCGGAACGGTCCGCACACCGACCACGACGGCCCCGAGCGGCTCTCTGACGATCGCCGCTGTGCCGGCGAACGACAATCTGGGCAGTGCGAGGGTCGTCGGCGCGTTGCCCTACATCGACACACAGAGCAGTGCCGGCGCTACGCG
>DASVSE010000205.1:0-3509 GCA_036388235.1 Rubricoccaceae bacterium
CCGAGCGTCCACGGCCAGTCTCGCAGGTCGTCGGTCGCGCGGCCGGAGTCGAGGTAGCGGAGCACGTCGATCCGGGAGACAGTGTAGATGCGGTCGTAGCCGGAGCAGGTGGCGGGGTTCACTGGGCGGGCGTCGCCGCCGAGAGGGCCCGGCCAGAAGGTGAAGTCCATGCCGGGACTGGGCCCGTAGGTACCGCCAGCGACGCGGACCTCACCGCCGACTTTCCCGCCGACCCAGAGGCCCGCGGCGTATATGGGCGAGGCGTGGGACGAAGTGCCGTTTCGTCCCGCTGTTGCCGTAGAAGAGGGCGCCGGTGTTGAAGACCGTCGCCTCGACGTCACCGATGTCGAGCGTCGCCTGAGCACGGCCGAGCACGCACGACCCGGGCGAGGGCGCCGGCTGGGCGCGGGCTGTCGCGCACAGGACGGTGCAGGCGAGGAGCGTCGACACGCGAGCAGAACGGCGCATTCGGTAGCGGGCGAGTTGGCCGTCAAACGTACGTCTAGGCGTCCGTCCCGCCGCGGGCAACTCCGCGTGCCCGAGCAGGATGAAAGCATGAGAGAACCAGTCGTCCTAAATGGGTGAGACTGCGGTCGAGTCCACGCCGTCGCGTGTGGGCCGACTCACGGCACGCCGTCCGCGTTCGGGTGAGACGACGCCTAGGCGCGCGCCTCGGCAAGCCCGTTCCAGTCGGTTGTGTAGCCTGGGGAGCGCCGCTGCTGGTGCATCTGCCACCCCTCCGTCCGCGCCTTCATCCCCGCCGCCGCGCCGGCCACACCGACGGTCCCGGTCCCGTACAGCCCGTTGACGGCGTCCACCGCCGCCATCAGGGCGCGCTTCCGCGGGTCGTGCGGGACGAATAGGTTCGCCTGCTCCGGCCGCTCGTCCGCGAGATCCAAAAGCGTCACGCCGGCCTTCTTGTAGCGGAAGCCCGGCCGCCAGATGCGGCCCAGCAGCTCCTTCGCGTGCCGCACGAGGTCGGGCGTGAACGCGGTCGGCTGCGGCAGCCGCGCCGAGACGGACCGCTCGTAGTGCGGACCGGCCCCGAAGTGGCGCGTCGTGATGAACACCGAGAGCGCCGCCGGCGCGAGCCCGAACCGCCGGGCTTTCTCGGCCACCCGCTGCACGTACGTCGCGACGGCCCGCTCCATCTCGTCCCGCGTCTCGACCGGCCGCGAGAAGCTGCGGCTTCTCACGATGGTCTTGCGCGTCGGCGGCGCGAGCTCGAGCGGCAGGCACGAGATGCCCCGCAGTTCCGCCGCTGTCCTCGCGCCAACGACCGTCAGGTGCCGCCGCGCCCAGTCGTCCGGCACGCGCGCGAGGTCGAGCGCCGTCCGGACCCCGAGCGCGTGGAGCTTCGCCGCGCGTGCCGGCCCGATGCCCCAGACCTCCTCGACCGGGAAGCGGGCGAGCACATCGTCGCGGTCGTCGTCCGTCGGCCCGAAGACGAAGACCCCGCCGCTCGTCCGTGCGAGCTCGTCGGCGACCTTCGCAAGCGTCTTCGTGGCGCCGACGCCGACGTGGATCGGGATGCCGGTGCACCGCTGGACCGTCTCGCGCATCTCGTGCGCGACGTCCGGGAGCACGTCGGGCGCGAGCGCCGGCAGCAGGTGGAACGCCTCGTCGATGGAGTACACCTCCTGCACCACTGCGAACGGCCGGAGCACGTTCATCACGCGGCGCGACATGTCGGCGTAGAGCGCGTAGTTGGACGAGAACACGCGGGCGCCAGCCGCTTCGAGGCGCCCCTTGCACTGGAAGTACGGCTCGCCCATGCGGACGCCCGCGTCTTTGACCTCGTCGGATCGCGCGACAACGCAGCCGTCGTTGTTGGAGAGGACGGCGACCGCAACCCCTTCGAGCGCCGGGTCGAAGACACGCTCGCACGAGCAGTAGAAGCATTTGCAGTCGACGAGCGCGAACATCGAGCCGGTCCCAGCCTGGCGGCCCTGCCTCCCGGCGGTCCTCGGTGCGGCGGTCATGGCCGTTACCGAAGCATCGAGCGGGCAACGCCGACCACGACGCCCCACACGCGCAGTTCCTGGTCCGGGCCGACGACGACCGGTGGGTACGCCTCGGGATCGGCCGCTCGGGCGACGAGCGCGTAGCGCGCGCCAACCCTCCCCAGCTCCTTGACGGTCATCTGTCCGTCGAGGACGGCGATGACGGTCATCCCGATGCGCGGCTCGACCGACTTGTCGACGACGAGCACATCGCCGGAGTGGATGCCGGCCATGATCATCGAGTCGCCCTGGGCCCGGATGAAGAACGTCGAGTCCGGGTTGTGGACAAGGTGAGCCGCGATGTCGAGCTCGGCCTCGTCGAAGTCGTCGGCGGGCGACGGGAAGCCCGCCGGGACGCGGCCGCCGTCGGCGAACGGGAGCGGCCGGGGCTCAGCGGGGATGTAGGGCCAGATGTCGGAGCACGTGACGCCGTCGGCGATAAACCACGCGGGGCCGGGGGTGATCTGCGGGGGCAGGCCAGACGCTCCGTCGCCGGCGGTTTCGGCGTCAAGGTCGAACGAGAGAGGCACGGGTGGAAGGGCGAGCGACGCGGCCGACGAACGGCCGTCCCCTGTGACATCTGCCGTGGCACCTGGACGTTCTCTCTCTTGCCACTCACACGTTGCACACTGTCAGCCTCCGTGTCACGCCTGTCGGCGCGCTCGCCGGGAGCCGGCCCCCCTCGGGCCGCGGCGTGGGGCGCTCGGACGGACCGGAGGTCGGCTGGACTGCGCCGGATCCGGTCGCGGCACCTCGGGCGCCGTTCGGAGCGGCGCTCAGACTTACGCCGAGACGTCGGACGCCGTCACGACGACCTCGTAGTCTGCGACCACCTCGAAGGCGACGTCCTCGGACCCGGTGGTCTCGGACGCGATGTGGTCGGAGGCCGGGATGGCCTCGATGTCGAAGCCCGGCGCGCTGTGGTCGAGCGGAAGGCCCGCCTGCATGACGCCCTGGGAGGTGTCAGCCGAGGAGCGCGCGTCAGCGACGCGGTCTGCGACGAACGCCGGGACGGCCACGAGGAAGAGAAGGAGCAGGGCGCTGTGAAGCGTATTCAGAAGGGTGTTCATTGGGGTTGGGTCGTTGGTGATGGGCCGGGCGAGAAGCTGCGCCGGCGTCTGACACATCGACGGACGCACATGCCTACCGGGTTACAGGCGAGCAAACGCACAAATCGCCAGACCGCGATTACGGGTGCCTGCCCACTGTTCTGGCCCTTCGATTCTTAGACCCTTCGCGGCATGCTCCCTCCCGGACGACGCTGCGGATATGTGCGCGGCCAACCCATGGAGACCCGCGATTCGGGCTGGCGCCGGACTGAGCTGGTGCAGGCCCTCACCTGCCTAAACTGCGGGTCATTACGTCCGAGACCATGCCCGACTCCAGCACCGGCGACCCGTACGACCTCGACCGCTTCGTGCGTGCCCAGCAGGGCGATTACGAGCGCGCCCTCGGTGAGATCAGGCACGGCCAGAAGCGCTCCCACTGGATGTGGTACATCTTCCC
>DASVSE010000206.1:0-6682 GCA_036388235.1 Rubricoccaceae bacterium
CGCGCGACGAGTTCGAGGGGCACCTTGCCACCTTCCCCGAGGGCCAGATCGGGATCGAGGTCGAAGGCCGCCTCGCCGCCTCGTCGTCTAGCCTCATCCTGGACCTCGACGAGTTCTCGGGCCTCCACACGTACACCCGCATCACGGGCGGCGGTACGCTGAGCACGCACGATCCCGAGGGCGACACGCTCTACGGCATCGAGGTCGTCGTCGCGCCCGAGTTTCGCGCCATGCGCCTTGGCCGGCGCATCTACGACGCCCGCAAGGCGCTCGTGCGCCACCTGAACCTGCGCCGCATGGTCATCGGCGGCCGCCTGCCCGGCTTCGACGCCGCGGCCACGGCCGAGCCCGGCCTGACCGTCCAGCAGTACGTCGAGCGCGTCCTGGACCGGCAGGTCCTCGAGCCCGTCCTCACGTTCCAGCTTGCCAACGGATTCTCGATCCGCCGCATCGCGCGCGGCTACCTCCCCGACGACGCCGCGAGCCGCGGCTATGCCGTCCTGATGGAGTGGGTCAACCTGCACCACGACCCCGACCCCAACGAGCAGGCCCGCAGCACCTTTCCCGTGCGCGTCTGCGCCGTCCAGTACCCGATGCGCCCGATCGCGTCGTTCGCAGACTTCGCGCAGCAGGTCACGTTCTTCGTGGACGCCGCGGCGGGCTACACGGCAGACTTCGTCGTCTTCCCCGAGATCCTGACGCTCCAGCTGCTCTCGTACCTGCCGCACCGCGCGCCGGGCCAGGCCGTCCGCCAGCTCGCCGACCTCACCGGCGACGTCATCGACCTCTTCCAGGGCCTCGCGCTGAAGTATGCCGTCAACATCGTCGCCGGGAGCCACTACGCCGAGGAGGACGGCCACCTCGTCAACGTGTCGTACCTCTGCCGCCGCGACGGCTCCGTGGACCGCCAGCTCAAGCTGCACATCACGCCCAACGAGCGCCGCTGGTGGGGCGTCCGGCCAGGCAACGCCGTCAACGTGTTCGACACGGACCGCGGCAAGGTGGCCATCGCGATCTGCTACGACGTCGAGTTTCCCGAGGTCGCGCGGATCGCGGCGATGAAGGGCGCCCAGATCCTGTTCGTCCCGTTCTGCACGGACAACCGCCAGGGCTACCTCCGCGTGCGCCTCTGCGCGCAGGCCCGCGCCATCGAGAACCAGATGTTCGTCGTCACGGCCGGCGTCACCGGGCTCATCCCGAGCGTCGAGAACATGGACATCAACTACGCGCAGTCCGCCGTCTTCACGCCGAGCGACTTCCCGTTCGCGCGTGACGGCGTCGCAGCCGAGTGCGAGCCCAACATCGAGGCGCTCGTCGTCGCCGACCTCGACCTCGAGCTGCTGCGCCAGAACCGTCTCACCGGGACCGTCCGCCCCTGGCGGGACCGGCGCGAGGACCTCTACGAGCTACTCGACCACAGCGCGAGCGAGACGCAGAACGCCCCGAACGGCGATGGTTACGACGCCGCCGTCCGACCGGAGGAAACGTCTGGCGGGGTGGTGACCGGCGGGTGACGCCGTGCAGTCGGGACCATTTGCGCACTCAGCCCTGCCCGCCGAGGCGCTGGCTGTTCTTTGCATACAGCGCAGTCCTGGTCCTAGACGCACGTGGGATCTCGCCCGGCGAGGCGGAGGGCTGAGACTACCTCGCCTCAGACTCGGACCACGGTGCGGTGGAGCGGTTGTGGCAGTGGTCGCTTGAGTCAGTTCTGGCGCTTCGACGGGTGGACCGCTACGCCTCGGCCGTGGCCAGCTGCTTCCGGCGGAAGGGATACAACGCCGTGGCCGCCGCGACGACCGCCCCGAGCGCCAGAAACTCCGGTCCCGTCGCCTGAGAGAGAAGCGCGACGACGAGGACGACCGCCAGGACCGGAACGAGGGGACCTCCCGGCGTCTGGTACGGCGTGCCGCCCTGGGCGACGCCCTGACGTCGGAGCACGAGGGCCGAGGTGCAGACGGCGAGGTACACTGTAAGGAGCGCCACGACCGCGAGCGATGCCAGCCGCTCGAACGTCCCCGTCGCCGCCAGCACCAACGCGACGGCCGCGTACGTCCAGATCGCCACGTGCGGGGTGCGGTGCACCGGGTGGACGCGGGCGAGCGGAGCCACGAGAAACCCGTCGCGGGCCTGGGCGAAAAGCGCCCGGGGCGAGGCAAGCAAGTCTCCGACGATGTATCCCAGCATGGAAACGGCCGCCCCGACGAGAAGCAGGGCCCGGCCGGGCGCGCCGAGCACGCGCCCGGCCGCCTCAGCCAGTGGAGCCGCCGTCGACCGGGCCAAGTCCGGGCCGAGAATGCCCTGGGCGACGATCTGGAGGGCGAGGTAGAACGCGAGGACGACGCCCATCGCGAGGGCAATCGCGCGGGGGACCGTCCGCGCCGGGTCTCGAATCTCTCCGCTCGACGTCAGCGAGGCCTCGGTCCCCACGAAGGCGAAGATGAGGAGGAGGGAGCCCGATCCAAAGGCGCCGGGCGTCGGCAGCGAGGTCCACGCGAGGTTCTCGGCCCGGATGGACAGGAGGCCCGCCCCGATCAGGACCGCAAGGGGGAGCAGCTTCGCGACCGTGGCCCCGACCGCGAACCGGGCTCCTTTCCGGACCCCGCGCGCGTTGACCCACGCGAAGCCGCCGATCAAGCTGGCGAGGACCGCAATCCGGGCGCTCGGCTGGGCGAGGGTCGGTATAACCTCTGCGGTGACCGCGACGAGCGCGGAGGCGACCGCAGCGACCGAGGAAACCAGAGCGAGCCAGTTGACCGTGCCGACGACGAAGCCGACGTACGGGCCAAACGCGGTCTCAGCGTAAGCGTAGGCGCCGCCAGACCGGGCGACCCGGCTCCCGGCCTCGGCGTAGCACGCGACGACGAGGCCGATGGCGACCGCACAGACGACGTATGCGACGATCGCAGCGGGACCGAGCGCGGCGGCGATGGTCGCGGGGAGAATGAAGATGCCCGACCCGATGCAGCCGTTGACGGCGTTGGCAGCAAGCGCGCGGACGCCGAGTGCGCGGACGAGCCCCTCGGACGAGAGCGTCGAGCGGGGCTCGGCGCCTGGGACTTCTGCGGCGGGGGCGTCAGGCACGAGGAGGGGCGGGGAATGGCCGGCAACGTCCGGCGACAAAAAGCTTGCACGCCGGTGAGGTTGGCCGGCACGGTCGTGAAGCTAGAGGCAGCCGTCTCCTGACGTCCCGTCTCGGTCCGCGCGTCTCAGCGTTCCACTTCACTGAGCCACGCGGCTGTCGCAGAACGGCCGCGGCCCGGGGTGTCACCTCCCGAGCCGCGGCCGTGTTCGGCAGGACAGGCAGAATGGCTCGTTACCGAACGACCGTGATCCGCTGGGTCGCCGCCGCGCTCGCGCTCGTCGCGCGGACGACGTAGACGCCGGGGGCGAGGCCCGCGGCATCGACCTGGACCTCGACCGTCGACTCGGCCCCCGGCGTGCCGGTGTACAGCGTCGCCACGCGCCGACCGAGGGCGTCGTAGAGGGCGACCTCGACGGCCTCGCTCGCCGCGACGCTCATGCGCAGCGTCGCCGTGGCTCGGACCGGGTTCGGCGCCGCCGCACTCAGGCCGAACGTCGTCGGCGTCCCGGCCACGGGGCCGTCTTCGCCCGCGACGGGCTGCCCGTTGAACTCGTACGCGCCGATGGACGACGGGGTCGTGCGTGTGAAGCCACGCTGGTCCAGCACCAGCGACGTCATGCCGGCGCGGGTCGCGGCGCTGCCCGCGAGCAGGGCATGCGTCAGCGTCGGGCCGCCGTTGTTGGCGAGCGGCTGCAGGTCGGACTCGACCCCGATAAGGTCCGGGCCGGCTGGCTCGTCGCGCATGATCGTCGCGCCGGAGACGCTCTCGAAGAGGTTGTAGCCGCGCGACATGACGACACCTGCAAGGTTCGGGCCCGTCGGGGCCGTGTTGTCGGCTACGAGTGTGTTGTCGGGTGAGATGAGCGAGTCGCCCATCGACGCGATGCGGAAGATGCCGCCGCCCGCCGTCGTCGCCGAGTTCAGCGCCACGGTCGCGTTCGAGATCAGGAAGCGTCCGCCGCCCGAGGCGATGCCGCCGCCGTTGGCGGCGCGGTTGCCCGAAATGGTTGTGTTCTCGACCACGACCGTCGCGCCGTCGGCCGCGAGGCCGCCGCCGGCCGCCGTGGCCGTGTTGCTCGCGATGAGGCTGTTCTCGACCGACGTAAGGCCCTTGAGGCCGGCGATCTGGTAGACGCCGCCGCCGGTGCCAGCCTGGTTGCCCGAGACGGTCGAGTACCGAACCGTCATCCGGCCGATCCCCGAATTCCAGACGCCGCCGCCCTGGTTGGCGGCCCGGTTGTCGCGCACGGCGCTGCTGTCCACGGTCACCGTCCCGGCACCCGTGATATGGATCGCGCCGCCGTTACCGGGTGCGTTGCCCGTCGTGTTGCCGGTGAACGTGCCGCGGACGACCGCGACGAGCGCCCCGGCGTTGTCCTCGATGCCGCCGCCGGCGCGAATCGCCGTGTTGGCCGTGAACATGACCCTCGAGATGCGGGTCGTCCCGCCGACGTTGTTGAGCAAGCCGCCGCCCGAGCCGGCCGCGCCTGTGGCGTCGTTGTTCGAGACCGTCAGGTTGGCGAGCGTGAGCGTGCCGCCCGCGCCGTCGTTGTAGACGCCGCCGCCGCCCTGGTCCGCTGCGGCGCCCGTCGCCGTGTTGTTGTCGATCGTCGTGCCCGTGACGGTCAGCGTGCCTGCGGCCGACTTCCACAGACCACCGCCCTCGACCGCCGTGTTGCCCGAGGCCGAGCCGCCGGTCATCACGACCGTGCCCGTCCCGGTGATGTGGAGCCCGCCGCCGTTGCCCGGGGCCGTGCCAGCGTTGTTGCCCGTCATCGTGACGTTCGTCAGCGTGAGCCGCGTGCCCGCGTTGTCCTCAATGGCCCCGCCCGCGCGGTTCGCCGTGTTGTTCGAGAACGTCGTGTTCGAGACCGTGCTCGTCGCGCCGAGGTCGTTGAAGAAGCCGCCGCCCGAGCCCGCGGCTCCCGTCGCCATGTTGCCCGTGATCGTCGCGCCCGTGATCGTGAGGCCCGTGCCGCCTTCGGTGAAGACGCCGCCGCCGCCCTGCGTCGCGAGCGCGCCGGTCGCCGTGTTGGTCTGGATCGCCGTGCCCGAGATCGTGAGCGTGCCCGCGATGGACTTCCACAGACCGCCGCCCTCGACGGCTGTGTTGCCCGAGACCGTCCCGCCAGTCACCATCGCGACGGCCGCGCCGGTGACGTGGACGCCGCCGCCGAAGCCCGGGGCCGTGCCGGCGTTGTTGCCCGAGACGGTCACGTTCGTCATGTCGAGCGTGTTACCGGTCGCGGTGCCGGACTGGTTCGTCTCGACGCCGCCGCCGGCGCGAACCGACGTGTTGTTCGAGATCGTGCCGCCCGAGATCGTCATCCGGCCGCCGGCCGTGTTCTGAACACCGCCGCCCGAACCCGCCGCGCCCGTCGCGGTGTTGCCCGTGATCGTGACGTTGGTCAGTCGCGTGATGCCACCGTCGGAGAAGACGCCGCCGCCGCCCTGGTCCGCTGCCGGCCCTGCGGCCGAGTTGTTGGTGATCTGCGAGCCGGTCATGTCGAGCGTGCCCGAGACCGAGTTCCAGATCGCGCCGCCCTCCATCCCGGCCGTGTTCAGGTTGAACGTCGTCGCTCCGGTGAACGTCACCGTGACAGCGCCAGTGATGTGAACGCCGCCGCCGTTGATGCCGGTCGTGTTGGAGACGAAGGTGCCGCCCTGGACGGTCATGGCGCCGGCCGTCTCGATGGCGCCCCCGGCGCGCGCGGCGCGGTTGGTCGTGAACGTCGTGACGCCGCCGACGTTGAGCGTGCCGCCGAAGCCGTTGAGGATTGCGCCGCCGTTAGCCGTCCCGCTCAGGGCCGTGTTGCTGGTGAACGTGCCCCCCGTGATGGTGAGCGTGCCGCCGTTGTTGTAGACGGCGCCGCCGCCATCGGTGGTGCCGGCGACGGTCGTCGTGTTGGCGGTGAAGGTGCAGCCGGTAAGCTGGTGCGTGCCCAGGCCGACGCGCAGCGCGCCGCCCGACGCGCCCGACGTGTTCTGGTCGAACGTCACGCCCGTAAACGCGCTCGGCTGGTTGTCGGCCACGAGCACCGCACCGCCGATAAAGCCCGAGCCGCCGCGCAGCGTGACGTTCTGGATCGTGATGGGCTCGACGGGCGCCGTGAGGTTGATGCGGAAGATGCGGACGCCGGCCGAGGCGACGACGGTGACCGTCGAGATGGCGTCGCCGAGGACGAGCCCATCGGTGATCTCGATCTGACCGCCCGTCAGCGTGATCGTCTGCCCGGCAATGGGTGTCAGCAGGATCGTGTCGCCGGCGGGGCTGCCGGCGGCGCAGCCGTCCACAGCCGTGTTGGTGTTGGCAGCCGCGATGGCCTCGCGGAGCGTGCAGTTGCCGTCGATCGCCGCAGCGTCGGCATTCGAGGTGACGAGGATCGTCGCGGCCTGCGCCGGGAGCGCGGCGCCGACGAGGAGCAGAGCGGCGCAGGCGCGCAGCCGGTGGTACAGAGTGGGCATGAGGGAGGGGAGAAGGGAAAGGCAGGAGATCGACTGAACCGTGGACACCTTATGGAGGGATGGTGCTCATTTTGAAGACCATCCGCTGCCTGATTCGTGTTCATGCGGTCGCCGGTGGCCGGTTGCCACCGGCGG
>DASVSE010000207.1:0-3081 GCA_036388235.1 Rubricoccaceae bacterium
CGTCGTCGACGGCCGCCTTGTCGCCGTCGCGGACTCCGTCCACCTTACGCGCCGCACCCCTGCCGGGGGTGACGCCACAGACCGACTCGGCCTGTTCGGCCGCGCGCGGCCCTCGGTGTGGGCCAGCGGTGCGCAGCTCACCGGCGACACGCTGTTCGTCTCGAGCCGAGCCGGCCGGACGGACACGCTCCTGGTCGTCGGCGGGGCGTTCTCGGCGCGCGTGGACTCGACCGTCGGGCGCGTGCAGCAACTCGCCGGTGGGCGGATGCAGGCGTTCTTCGAGGGCGACAGCCTCCGGCGCCTCGCCGTCTGGCCGACCGCCGAGGCCTTCACGTTTCGCGCCGAGGGGACCGGGGCCGCGGCGCGTCTCGCGGGCGCCGACCGCCTCTCGGCGGACAGCCTCGCGGTTCTCGTCGAGCGCGGGAAGATCCGCGAGGTCCGCGGCTACGGCGGCGTCGCCGGGACGGCCTACGGCCCGCGCATCGTCCCCGAGGGGACGCGCCTCGCCGGCTACACCTTCACGCCAGACGCGGCCCCGACGGCCGACGCCGTCCTCGACGCGGACGGCTGGGAGGCGCAGTGGCTGAGCACGTTTGGCCCGCCGCCCGAGGCGCTTCGCCCGCCCGAGGCCCCCGACGACGAGTAGCGGGCAAACGGCAGCGATCGGGCCATAATTCGGTGCGCGCGGACCGCCACGTCACGAAACGCCCCGACGCCGACGGGCGTTTTCGGGGCCACACCGCTTTCACGAGACGATGCCCCGCCCCGACGCGCCGACCGGCAACCGCACGACGGTCCACGTCCACACCGACGTGACGATCGGATACAAACGGGTCTCGACCGGGGGCGGCGATGCGGCGGCGCGCCTCGGGCTCGCCGTCCTCGCGATCGCCTACGCCGTCGAGCACCGCGCGGCCCTTGCCCGTGTCGGCACGCGGCTGGCCTCGGAGGTCCGCCGGCTTGCCGCGCCACCGGGCGGGGCGGGCGAGTAGGCCCGCGTGCCGGGCGTCGTATCGTCCGGCGTCGCCCGCGCTGCCATGGACCCGTCGTCGTCGCTCCTGCTCCCGAAGCCGCTCGTGCTCCGCGCGGCGGGCCTCGTCAAGCGGTACCGCCGCCGGACGGTCGTGGACAACGTGTCGGTCCACGTCGAGCAGGGGACGTGCGTCGGCCTGCTCGGGCCGAACGGCGCCGGCAAGACGACGACGTTCCACATGGTCGTCGGGATGGTGCGGCCCGACAAAGGTGACGTGTTTCTGGGGCACGAGGGCGAGGAGCCCGTCCGCATCACCAAGATGCCGATGTACCAGCGCGCCCGCCGCGGCATCGGGTACCTCGCGCAGGAGGCGTCCGTCTTCGGCTCGATGACGGTCGAGGACAACCTCCGCGCCGTCCTCGACTTCCAGAAGATGGCGAAGGCCGACCGCGAGACGCGGGTCGACGAACTCATCGCCGAGTTCGGGCTAGAGACGGTGCGGCGCTCGAAGGGCCACCAACTCTCAGGCGGCGAGCGGCGGCGGACCGAGATCGCCCGCGCCCTCGCGACGCGCCCCGGCTTCATCCTCCTCGACGAGCCGTTCGCGGGCGTGGACCCCATTGCCGTCGAGGACATCATGGCCGTCGTCGCGCGGCTCAAGGAGCGCGGCATCGGCGTCCTCATCACGGACCACAACGTCCACGAGACGCTCGCGATCACGGACCGGGCGTACCTGCTCTACGACGGCCAGATCTTTACCTCCGGCACCGCCGAGGAGCTGGCCGCCAACGAGGAGGTCCGGCGGCGGTACCTCGGCGAGAACTTCCGGCTGGAGCGCTACAGCGGGTAGGGCAGTCTCACGGCGTATCCCCCGACCGGGGCGAGGGCCCGGGGTAGCTTTCGGCGTCTGCCACACGCTCCGCCGATGATCGCCCAGCCGCCCCGCACCGCCGCCGCCATCCGCCAGGACTTCCTGGACTTCTTCCACGAGAAGGGCCACACGGTCGTGCCGTCCGCCCCGCTCGTGCCCGAGGACGACCCGACGCTGCTGTTCATCAACGCTGGGATGAACCCGTTCAAGGACGTGTTCCTCGGGACGGGGAGCCGGCCGTTTGTGCGCGCCGTGGACACCCAGAAGTGCCTCCGCGTGAGCGGGAAGCACAACGACCTCGACGAGGTGGGGCTGGACACGTACCACCACACGTTCTTCGAGATGCTCGGCAACTGGTCCTTCGGGGACTATTTCAAGGCCGAGGCGATCCGCTGGGCGTGGGAGCTGCTCGTCGGGCGGTGGGGGCTGGACCCGGCGCGGCTCTACGTAACGGTCCACGAGGGCGACGAGGCGCTCGGCCTCGGCCCCGACGACGAGGCCGCTGCGCTGTGGACGGCCGAGACCGAAATCGCGCCCGAGAACATTCTCTACCAGGCGTCCAAGGACAACTTCTGGATGATGGGCGACACGGGCCCGTGCGGCCCGTGTACGGAGATCCACGTCGACTTGCGCGACGAGCACGAGCGCGCCATCGTGCCCGGCTCGGCTCTCGTCAACAAGGACGACCCGCGCGTGATGGAGATCTGGAACCTCGTCTTCATCCAGTACAACGCCCGCAAGGACGGCGACGCAACGCTCCTGGAGCCGCTCGCCAACAAGCACGTCGACACCGGGATGGGTTTCGAGCGCGTCTGCGCCGTCCTCCAGGGCAAGGGCTCGAACTACGACACCGACCTCTTCGCGCCGATCCTCGCCGCCATCGCACGCCTCGCCGGGCTGGAGGGCGAGCGCGGCGAGACGGCCTACGACACGCTCGACGAGAGCGACGCGGCCGGCAAGACGACGCGCGTCGCGATGCGCGTCGTGGCGGACCACATCCGGACGCTCGTCTTCGCCATCGCCGACGGCGCCGCGCCGGGCAATACGGGCCGCGGGTACGTCATCCGTCGCATCCTGCGCCGGGCGGTCCGTTACGGCTACCAGGGCCTCAATCTGCGCGAGCCGTTCCTGCACGCGCTCGTCCCGGCCGTCGTTCGCGAGATGGGCGACGCGTTCCCCGAGGCGCGCGAGCACCAGGACACGATTGCCCGCACGATCCGCGGCGAAGAGGAGGCGT
>DASVSE010000208.1:0-9106 GCA_036388235.1 Rubricoccaceae bacterium
CTGGACACGTACTGAAATCGGGACCGCACTGGCCCGAGCTGGCATTGAGGCTCGGGGGCAGCGGCTCGCACACCTCATGATGCACGCCGAGCTGGACGCGCTCGTGTGCAGCGGGACGCGGCGCGGCGCGCACCAGACCTATGCACTCGTTGACGAGTGGGTGCCGCCAGCACCGGCGCCGGCGCCTGACGAGGCGCTCACCCGGCTGGCGCGTCGGTACCTCAAGAGTCACGGGCCCGCTACGGCGCACGACTTCGCATGGTGGTCCGGCCAGACCGTCACAGCCGCCCACCGTGCGATCGATTCCCTCGGGACCGACGCCGAGGCGCGCGACGTCGACGGCGTGACCCACTGGACCGTCGGTGGCCTGCCCGATGCGCTCCCCAAGGTGCCGCCGGTCCACCTGCTGCCCAACTACGACGAACACATCGTCGCCTACCGGAACCACGGGGCATCGCTCCACCCCGACGCACCAGACGCACTCCGCGGCTGGGGCAACGGCTCGACGCCGCACCAGATCACGCGCGGCGGCCTCGTCGTGGGCGGGTGGCGGCGCGCGCATAAGGCCGACCACACCGAGGTGAGGGCGATGCTGTACCTTCCGTTTACGTCCGACGAACGGGGACGCTTGCAGACCGCCGCCGAAGCATATGGTCTTCACCTCGGCCGGCCGGTCGTGCTCACCGTGGAGGGGTGAATGCGGCGCGAAGCCGCTTCCCGTAGCGCATGGGCTGGGGAGGGTGCGCTAGTTTATGAGGCTGTCAGCGCCGCGTTCGGCGCATCGGCACCACCATCCAGCGCGGGAGCCGCGCGTCCCGGCCACGGGGCACCGGCGCACGAACCGCATCCGACTCATGGCGAAGAAAATTGACGGCTACATCAAGCTGCAGATCAAGGCGGGCCAGGCGACCCCGGCGCCGCCGATCGGCCCGGCCCTCGGCCAGAAGGGCGTCAACATCATGGAGTTCTGCAAGGCCTTCAACGCGGCCACGCAGGACAAGCTCGGCACCGTCACGCCGACCGTCATCACGGTCTACGGCGACAAGAGCTTCTCGTTCGTCACCAAGAGCCCGCCGGCCGCCGTGCTGCTGCTGAAGGCCTCGGGCGTCGAGAAGGGCGCCGGCGACCCGCTCCGCAACAAGATCGGGGAGGTCTCCTGGGACCAGTGCCGCGAGATCGCCCAGCAGAAGCTCGACGACCTCAACGCGACGGACCTCGACCAGGCCGCCCGCATGATCGCCGGCACGGCCCGCTCGATGGGCCTCACGGTCAGCGGCGCCCCGGCGTAACCGGGCATCGGCGCGGCGGGCCTGCATGGCCCCCGTCGTCCTCGGCCCCAGCGCCTTTTACTTTTTCTCGCGGGAGTCCTGCGCCTCGGCGCGCGACGCTATCACCGCACAGCCCACACGGTTATGGCCAAGGCCAAGACAGGCAAGCGGTTCCGCCAGGCGGCGGAGCTCGTTGGACAGATGACGGAGAAGGCCGGCGGCGCGCTCCCCCTCGAGCAGGCGGCCGACCTCGTCAAGCAGACTGCCCGCGCCAAGTTCGACGAGTCCGTCGACATCGACGTGCGCCTCGGCGTGGACCCGCGCCACGCCGACCAGATGGTCCGCGGCTCGGTCGCGCTCCCGCACGGGACCGGCAAGTCGGTCCGCGTGCTCGTGCTCGCCAACGAGGGCAAGCAGCCCGAGGCGATCGCCGCCGGCGCCGAGATGGTCGGCCTCGACGACTACGTCGACAAGATCCAGAACGAGGGCTTCACGGACTTCGACGTCCTCATCGCGACGCCGGACGTGATGCCGAAGATCGGCCGCCTCGGCCGCGTCCTCGGTCCCCGTGGCCTCATGCCGAACCCCAAGTCCGGCACCGTCACTAACGACATCGGCGCCGCGGTCGAAGCCGTCAAGGCGGGCCGCATCGACTTCCGCGTCGACAAGACGGGCATCGTCCACACGTCGATCGGCAAGTCGTCCTTCTCGCCCGAGCAGCTCCGCGACAACGCGGACGCGTTCCTGAAGGAACTGCTCCGCCTGCGCCCCTCGGCCGCAAAGGGCCTCTACGTCAAGAGCGTCACGCTCTCGACGACGATGGGCCCCGCCGTCCCCGTCGACCGCGCCACGGGCGTGGCCGCGACCCGATAACCTCCCACCCAACCGAATACCACCATGCCGCTTACCCAGCTGCAGAAGCGGGAGGCCCTCGGCGCGATCACCGAGCAGCTTGACGCCGTCAACACGGTCTACCTCACCGACTACCAGGGCCTGACGGTCGCGCAGGCCAACGGCCTCCGCCGCGCCATGCGCGCGGCCGACATCGAGTTCAAGGTTCTTAAGAACACGCTCCTCAAGCGGGCGATGGAGCAGAAGGGCGGCTTCGACGAGCTCTTCGACCAGCTCAACGGCCCTACGGCCGTTGCGCTCTCCAACGACCCGTCGGGTCCGGCGAAGGTGCTCAAGAAGTTCCTCGCCGACAACTCGCTCGAGACGCCGCGCTTCAAGGGCGCCTACATCGACGGGGCCATCTACGCCGACGGCAACCTCGACGCGCTGGCCTCGCTCAAGAGCAAGGACGAGCTCGTCGCCGACATTCTCGGCCTGCTCCTCGCGCCGATCACGAACGTCGCCCGCGCGCTTTCCTCGCAGGGTGCCGGCCTCGCCTCGATCGTGCAGCAGATCTCCGATGGCGACATCACGACGACCGGCGGCGCCGGCTCGTCGGTTGACGCCGCCCCGGCCACCGAGGCCCCGGCCGAGGACGCGTCTGCAGCAGACGACGCCGACGCCGCGCCTGCGGACGACGCGCCGGCCGCCGACGCTTCCGCCGAGGCGGAGGCTTAATCCACCAGCCGCCGTGCGCTCCGGCGCGCGGCACTGACTCACGCTCCGCACCCGGCGGGGCGATCCCTTAATCCGCGGCGCAGCGCTCTCGTGGGCGCCCAGACCGCCGCAGAGACCGCCCTCAGGGCAACACCATGGCAGACGTCAAGACCATTGCAGAGAGCCTCGTCAACCTGACGATCAAGGAGGCCAACGAGCTTCTCGCCGTCCTCAAGGACGAGTACGGCATCGAGCCCGCCGCGGCCGCCGTCATGGCCGGCCCCGCCGGCGGCGACGGCGCAGCCGGCCCGGCTGCCGAGGAGCAGACGGAGTTCACGGTCGTCCTCACGGGCGCCGGCGCCAACAAGATCGGCGTCATCAAGGAGGTCCGCGCCATCACGGGCCTCGGCCTGAAGGAGGCCAAGGAGCTCGTCGACGGCGCGCCGAACAACGTCAAGGAGGGCGTTGCGAAGGCCGAGGCCGACGACCTCAAGGGCCGCCTCGAGGCTGCTGGCGCCTCGGTCGAGCTCAAGTAATCCGGCCGCGCCGGCTCGCGCCTGGTCCTCACCGGCCGGCGCGCTGCCGCCGCGGCCACCGCGACCGCCCGTCCCCCCGGCTGCTGAGCGGCGTCAGGAGGGGCGGGCGTTCGCCGCGTCAGGCCGTCCGGGCTGCACTCAGGCCGCCCGCGAAGGCACGAACGCACTGGGACACGGCGTTCCAGCATCAGTATTGATCCGTCGCCTGCGCCCGAGGGCGCGGCGCGGCGGTGGAGGAAAAGTCTGCGGACCGGCCGCCCTGCACGCACTGCGTCCGGGGCGCTGCCCGCCGAGCACAGCGGTCACCAATCCCAGGGGTACGCCTTGAGCACCACCACCCGCACGCCGGCCGACGCCCAGAAGGGCGCGGCCCAGAACGGTACGACGACCGACCGACCGAAGCCCGGAGGCGAGTCCACGCGACAGTCGTTCGCGCGCATCGCGCCGGTCCTGGACTTCCCGGACTTTCTCGAGATCCAGCTCAAGTCCTACGAGGACTTCCTGCAGGCCGCCCTCGTCCCCGAGGAGCGCGACCGCACCAAGGGACTCGAGTCGGTCTTCTGGGAGCACTTCCCGATCACGGACACGCGCGAGCGCTACACGCTCGAGTATCTCCACTTCACGCTCGAAGCACCGAAGCACTCCATCGAAGAGTGCCTCGCGCAGGGCCTGACCTACGCCCTCCCGCTCAAGGCCAAGCTGCGCCTGAGCGCCAAGGAGGACGAGGACGAGGACGAGCCCGAGGAGGCCATCCAGCAGGACGTCTACCTCGGCAACCTTCCGGTCATGACCGAGAAGGGCACGTTCGTCGTGAACGGGGCCGAGCGAGTCATCGTGAGCCAGCTCCACCGCTCGCCGGGCGTCTTCTTCGACCAGTCGGTCCACCCGAACGGGACGGACCTGTACTCGGCCCGCGTGATCCCCTTCCGCGGGTCGTGGATCGAGTTCTCGACCGACGTCGCGAACGTCATGTGGGCGTACATCGACCGCAAGAAGAAGCTGCCCGTCACGGCGCTCCTCCGCGCGCTCGACTACTCGACCGACGCCGAGATCGTCTCGCTGTTCGACCTTGCCGACCAGGAGCCGGTCACGAACAAGCGCGCCTTCAAGAAGCTTGTCGGCCGCACGCTCGCCTCGACGTTGACGGTCCAGGTGAAGCACGAGGTCATCGACGAGGACACGGGTGAGGTCATCCGCGAGACGACCGAGCGCGAGGTCCTCTTCCCGGCCGAGCACCCGCTCGTCGAGGACGACTACGACACGCTCAAGGACGCCGGCGTCGAGACCGTCATCCTGCGCCGCGTCGCCAACGACGACGACGAGACGCAGCTCGACATGTCGACGCTGCTCAACACACTCAAGAAGGACCCGACGCACTCGTCCGAGGAGGCGCTCCGCTACCTCTACGAGCAGCTCCGCGGCGCCGAGCCGCCGGACGTCGAGACGGCGCGCGCGCTTCTCGACCGCCTCTTCTTCTCGGACAAGCGCTACGACCTCGGGGCCGTCGGCCGCTACCGGATGAACAAGCGCCTCGGCCTGCCCGAGGACATCACGGCGCTGACGCTCTCGAAGGCGGACATCGTCGCGATCATCACGGAGCTCGTCAAGCTCCAGAACGGCAAGAGCCAGGTCGACGACATCGACCACCTCGGCAACCGCCGCGTGCGGACCGTTGGGGAGCAGCTCGGCCAGCAGTTCTCGCTCGGCCTCGCCCGCATGGCGCGGACGATCAAGGAGCGGATGAACCTCCGCGACGCGGACAAATTCACCCCCCAGGACCTCGTCAACGCGCGGACCGTCTCGTCGGTGATCAACACCTTCTTCGGGACGAACCAGCTGTCGCAGTTCATGGACCAGACGAACCCGCTCGCCGAGCTGACGCACAAGCGTCGCATGTCGGCGCTCGGGCCGGGTGGTCTGACGCGCGAGCGCGCCGGGTTCGAGGTCCGCGACGTGCACTACACGCACTACGGCCGGCTCTGCCCCATTGAGACGCCGGAAGGCCCGAACATCGGCCTGATCTCCAGCCTGTGCACGCACGGCGTCGTGAACCAGTTCGGCTTTATCGAGACGCCGTACCGCAAGGTGGTCGACGGCAAGGTGACGAAGGAGATCTTCTACCTCGGTGCCGAGGACGAGGACCGTTACGTCATCGCGCAGGCCAACGCGCCGATCAACCCGGATGGCTCGTACGTCAACGACCTCGTCCGTGCCCGCATCGGCGGCGACGTGCCGCTCGTGACGCCGGACAAGATCCAGTTCATGGACGTCGCCCCGAACCAGATCATCTCGCCCGCGGCGTCGATGATCCCGTTCCTGGAGCACGACGATGCCAACCGCGCCCTCATGGGCTCGAACATGCAGCGTCAGGCCGTGCCATTGCTGCGCCCCGAGGCGCCGTACGTCGGGACGGGTCTGGAAGGCCGCGCCGCCCGTGACTCGCGCGCCATCCTCGTCGCCCAGGGCGCCGGGACGGTCGAGTACGTCGACGCGACCAAGATCATCGTCCGCTACGACGAGACGCCGGAGGACGCCGACGCGGCCTTCGAGGAGCCCGTGCGCACGTACACGCTCGTCAAGTTCCGCCGCACGAACCAGGACACCTCGATCACGCAGAAGCCGACCGTCCGGGCCGGCATGCGCGTCGAGAAGGGTGACCTGCTCGCCGACGGCGCCTCGACGGACAACGGCGAGCTCGCGCTCGGCAAGAACGTGCTCGTCGCGTTCATGCCGTGGAAGGGCTACAACTTCGAGGACGCCATCGTCATCTCGGAGCGCGTGGTCTCGGACGACGTCTTCACGTCGGTTCACATCGAGGAGTTCGAGCACCAGGTCCGCGACACCAAGCGTGGCGAGGAGGAGCTCACGCGTGAGATCCCGAACGTCTCCGAGGAGGCGACGAAGGACCTCGACGAGCGCGGCATCGTCCGCGTCGGCGCCGAGGTGAACCCCGGCGACATCATCGTCGGCAAGATCACGCCGAAGGGCGAGACGGACCCGACGCCCGAGGAGAAGCTGCTCCGCGCCATCTTCGGCGACAAGGCCGGCGACGTCAAGGACGCCTCGCTCAAGGCCAAGCCGGGCATGAAGGGCATCGTGATCGACACGAAGCTGTTCTCGCGCCGCAAGACCGACGCCGTCACGAAGAAGGCCGAGGAGAAGCGCATGGCCGAGATCGAGGTTCAGCTCCGTCGCGAGGTGGAGTCGCTCCAGACGAGCTTCTACGAGCGCTTTGTCGGGCTCATCGGGGGCAAGAAGGCGGGTGCCGCCATCGAGATGCGTGACGGGACCGTCATCGCATCGGAGGGCGCCAAGATCTCGCGCAAGACGTTCGGTGACATCGAGCCGGCGGACCTCAAGATCCGCCAGCCGTTCACGACTGACGACGAGACGAACCGCCAGGCGTGGAAGCTGCTGGCCAACTACCAGCGCCGCCACCAGGAGATCTCGGGCGCCGCCGAGCAGGAGACGTACCGCCTCCAGATGGGCGACGAACTCCCGCCCGGCATCGTCCAGCTCGCCAAGGTCTACATCGCCAAGAAGCGCAAGCTTCAGGTCGGTGACAAGATGGCCGGCCGCCACGGCAACAAGGGCGTCGTCGCCCGGCTCGTCAAGAAGGAGGACATGCCGTTCCTCGAGGACGGCACGCCGGTCGACATCTGCCTCAACCCGCTCGGCGTGCCGAGCCGCATGAACCTCGGCCAGATCTTCGAGACCATGCTCGGCTGGGCCGGGCAGAAGCTCGGCGAGACCTACGCGTCGCCTGCCTTCGACGGCGCGACGATGGAGGACATCGCGGCCAAGATGCGCGAGGCGGGCCTCCCGGAGGACGGCCGGATCCAGCTCTACGACGGGCAGACGGGCGAGCCGTTCGACCAGCCGACGACCGTCGGCCAGGTGTACATGCTCAAGCTCAGCCACCTCGTCGAGGACAAGATTCACGCACGGTCGATCGGGCCCTACTCGTTGATCACGCAGCAGCCCCTCGGCGGCAAGGCGCAGTTCGGCGGGCAGCGGTTCGGGGAGATGGAGGTCTGGGCGCTCTACGCGTACGGCGCCTCCAACGTGCTCCGCGAGCTCCTGACCGTCAAGTCCGACGACGTCCAGGGCCGCTCGAAGACCTACGAGGCCATCGTCAAGGGCGACAACCTGCCCGAGCCGAACGTCCCGGAGAGCTTCAACGTCCTCATCCGCGAGATGCAGGGCCTCGGCCTCGAAGTCCGGATCGACTAAGAGGGACGGAAGAGACGGCCGGCCCGCGTGCGGGCCGGCCCGATCCTCGGCCCCGACCCCTCAACAACACCTACAGAGTCCAACATGGCATTCGGCATCCAGCCTGCGCAGTCAGCGCCGAAGTCGGTTTACAACTCGATCACCGTCAGCCTGTCGTCGCCCGAGGCCATCCTCGAGCGGTCGTTCGGCGAGGTGCTCAAGCCGGAGACGATCAACTACCGCTCGTTCAAGCCCGAGAAGGACGGCCTCTTCTGCGAGAAGATCTTCGGGCCGGTCAAGGACTGGGAGTGCCACTGCGGCAAGTACAAGCGGATCCGCTACAAGGGGATCGTCTGTGACCGCTGCGGGGTCGAGGTGACCCAGAAGTCGGTCCGCCGCGAGCGGATGGGGCACATCACCCTGTCCGTCCCGGTCGTCCACATCTGGTACTTCAAGAGCCTCCCGAACAAGATCGCGGCGCTCATCGGGGTCAAGTCCAAGGACCTCGACAAGATCATCTACTACGAGTCCTACGTCGTCGTGAACCCCGGCTCGGCCGCGGCTCAGGGCATCGAGGCCGGTCAGCTCCTGACCGAGAACGAGTACTTCGACGTCCTCTACCAGATCCGCGACGACAACAACCGCCTGGCCGACGACGACCCGGAGAAGTTCGTCGCCAAGATCGGCGGGGAGGCCGTAGAGGACCTCCTCAAGCGGCTCGACCTCGACTCGCTCGCCGTCGAGCTCAAGTTCCAGGCGCGGACCGAGACGAGCCAGCAGCGGAAGGCCGACGCGCTCAAGCGGCTCGGCATCGTCGAGAGCCTCCGCGAGGCGGCCCAGAAGACCGAGAACCGTCCCGAGTGGATGGTCATGAAGGTCATCCCGGTCATCCCGCCCGAGCTCCGCCCGCTCGTCCCGCTCGAGGGCGGCCGGTTCGCCACGTCGGACCTCAACGACCTCTACCGGCGCGTCATCATCCGGAACAACCGGCTGAAGCGGCTCATCGACATCAAGGCCCCCGAGGTCATCCTGCGCAACGAGAAGCGGATGCTCCAGGAGGCCGTGGACTCGCTGTTCGACAACAGCCGCAAGGCCAACGCGGTCCGCAGCGACTCGTACCGCGCACTGAAGTCCCTGAGCGACATGCTCAAGGGCAAGCAGGGCCGCTTCCGCCAGAACCTGCTCGGTAAGCGCGTCGACTACTCGGGCCGCTCGGTCATCGTCGTCGGGCCGGAGCTCGAGCTCCACCAGTGCGGGCTCCCGAAGGAGATGGCCGTCGAGCTGTTCAAGCCGTTCATCATCCGGAAGCTCATCGAGCGCGGGATCGTCAAGACGGTCAAGAGCGCCAAGAAGGTCGTCGACCGGCGGACGGCCGACGTGTTCGACATCCTCGAGAAGGTGATCGACGGGCACCCCGTGCTCCTCAACCGGGCCCCGACGCTCCACCGGCTCGGGATCCAGGCGTTCCAGCCGGTCCTCATCGAGGGCAAGGCGATCCGCTTGCACCCGCTCGTCACGACGGCGTTCAACGCCGACTTCGAC
>DASVSE010000209.1:0-9006 GCA_036388235.1 Rubricoccaceae bacterium
CTGGTCGAGCCCGAGGCCCTCGGCGTCGCACTTCCGCTTGAGCGGCGTGTCGTGCTCCTGCGGCTGGCCGCCCTCGGGGAGCTCGTAGAGCGAGCCGTTGGCCTGCAGCACCCAGAAGGTGCCGTCGACGTACTCCACGTCCTCGTAGTCGCCGGGCCCGGCGAAGGGGCGCTCCGAGGCGACGGCGCCCGTGGCAGCGTCGAGGGTGTAGAGGATGCCGGCTTCGTCCTGAACGGCCGCGATCTGGCCGTCGGGGAGGAACGCGATGCCGGAGACCTCACGAAGCGCCTCGGCGAGCCGCATCTGCGCGGCCGGTGCCGAGAAGTCGTACGGAATGGCACCCGACGCGCGCGCGCCGGATCCGGCGCTGTCCGCGTCGCGTGGGGACGAGACGGGCCCAGCATCCTGGGCGCTGGACGTGTTGTCCGGGCTGCAGCCCGTGAAGGCCAGCAGGGCGAGAGCGAGTGCGAATGGGCGGGTCATCGGAGTGGGAGCGTGTGAGGTGTTTGGTAGACCCCCCGGCCGCTTGCCCACCGCTTACCCGCGCATTACAGACCGGTAAGGAAGGCGCCGGCCGCCGGCCTCTGCGTACCCTCGGGCATGCGCATCCTGATTGTCGAGGACGACGCCCACATTGCCGCGTTCGTCCTGAAGGGGCTCCGAGAGGCCGGCTACGCCGTCGACCATGCGTCTGACGGCGAGGACGGGTTCAGCATGGCCCTCAACGAGCCGTACGACGCCGCCGTCGTCGACCTGATGCTGCCCCGCCGCGACGGGCTGAGCCTTATCGAAGGGCTCCGCCAGCGCGGCGTCGCCACGCCCGTCCTCATCCTCAGCGCGAAGCGCAGCGTTGACGACCGCGTTCGCGGGCTCCAGGCCGGCGGCGACGACTACCTCACCAAGCCGTTCGCCTTCGCCGAGCTCAAGGCCCGCGTCGCGGCGCTGCTCCGGCGCGGCACGGCCACGGCCCAGCCGACGCGCCTCGCGGCCGGCCCGCTCGCGCTCGACCTGCTCACCCGCGAGGCGACGCGGGCCGGCGTGCCCATCGAGCTCCAGCCCCGCGAGTTCGGCCTGCTGGAGTACCTCGTCCGCAACGCCGGCCGGGTCGTGTCCAAGACCGAGATCCTGAACCACCTCTGGGACTTCGACTTCGACCCGCAGACGAACGTCGTCGAGGTGCTCGTCCACCGGCTCCGCCAGAAGGTCGACGCCGGGTTCGAGCCCGCCCTCGTCCAGACCGTCCGCGGGATGGGCTACGTGCTCCGTGTCCCCTGACCCGCCCCGCCCGCGCGGCACGCCGTGGGCCCGGAGCACGCTCGCGCTCCGGCTCACGCTGGGCTACGCGGCGACGTTCGCGCTCAGCGGGCTCGCCCTGTTCGCGCTCACGTACGCGCTTCTGCTCGGCGTCATGCGGGGTCAGGACCGGGCCTACGCCGCGGGCCAGCTCCGGGCCTACGCCGAGGCCTACGCCCGCGGCGGCGTCCCGGCCGTCGAGCGCGCCGCCCGGGCCGTCCGTGGCGACGACCGCGGCGAGGAGCTGCTCGTCCGCGTCTCCGATACCGGCAACCGGACCGCCCTTCTGTTCCTGCCCGAGTCCTGGCAGGCGCCCGATGTCGCCCGGCTCGAGCGCGAGCCCCCCCAGGCCGGCGGCCGCGTCGTGCTCCAGAGCCCGCGGGCGAACGAAACGGTCGAGGTCGTCGCGTACCGCTTTGCCGACGGCGCCGCCGTTCAGGTCGGGATGAGCTCAGACGAGCGCGACGACGTCGCCGAGTCGTTCCCCGAGACGTTCGTCGGCATCGCGCTCCCGCTGTTCGCACTCGCCTTTTTCGGCGGTGCGTTCATGGCGCAGCGCGCCGTCCGGCCCGTCCGCCAGCTGGTCGGCACGCTCCGGTCCATCATCGAGACGGGCGACATCCGCGAGCGCGCGCCCGAGCCACCCGCACGCGGCGAGATGGCCGAGCTGTTCCGCCTGTTTAACGAGATGCTCGGCCGCATCGAGGGCCTCGTCGGGCGCCTCCGTGGCACGCTGGACGACGTCGCCCACGACCTCCGGACCCCGATGACGCGGCTCCGGGGGACGGCCGAGCTCGCCCTCGACCGCGGCGGCGACCCGGCCGCGCTCCGCGACGCCCTCGGCGACGCCGTCGAGGCGTCGGGCGCCGTTCTCGCCCTGCTCGACACGATCATGGACGTTGCCGAGGCTGAGTCCGGCGCGCTGGCGCTTCACCTGGAGCCTGTCGACCTCGCCGCGCTCGCCCACGACGTGGCAGAATTGTACGGGCCCGTCGCCGACGACACGGGCGTCGCCCTCACGGTCGAGGCGGATGGGGACGCCCTGGCCCACGCCGACCGCCGCCGTCTTGGGCGGGCGCTCGCCAACCTCGTCGACAACGCGGTGAAGTACACCCCGGCCGGCGGCCGCGTCGTCGTCCGAGTCCGGTCCACCGAGACCGGCCCCGAGGTGTCAGTAGCCGATACGGGCCCGGGCATCCCTGAAGCGGACCTTCCGTGGATCTGGGACCGCCACTTCCGGAGCGACCAGAGTCGCGCCACGCGGGGCCTCGGGCTCGGGCTCAGCCTCGCCCGCGCGCTCGTCGAGGCCCACGACGGCCGAATCGAGGTCCGGAGCCGGCCAGGCGAGGGCGCCGTGTTTACAGTCCACCTGCCGGCTCCGACCGGTCCGCGCCTACGCCCCGGCGTCGAAGAGAAGGGCGAGGTATGACACGAACAAGACGAGGTGGACGGCACCGAGGAGCACGTTCGTCCGTGCGCTCGCGAACGTCAGCGTGCTCACGAGCAACGTCAGCGTGAGCAGGACCATGTCGGCCGGGCCGAGTCCGAGCACGACGTCCTGCCCCATCACGAGCCCGATGGCGAGGACGGCCGGGACCGTCAGGCTGATTGAGGCGAGCGCCGACCCGAGCAGCAGGTTGACGGACCGCTGGAGTTCGTTCCCCAGAGCCGCCCGGACGGCCGTCACGGCCTCGGGCGAGAACACGAGGGCCGCGACGAGGAGCCCGACGAGCGCTTCCGGCGCCCCGACCCCGGTGACCGCAGTGTCGAGCGGTTTCGAGAGCTGCTTGGCGAGGTACACGATGAGCCCGAGATACACGACCAGGAGGGTCGCGTGGTAGCCCGTAGACCGGACCTCTCCGACGTGGTGCCCGGCGGCGTCGGCGGTCGTCCCCGCACTTGCCGGGTCGGCGCTCTCGCCTTCGGGCGGCAGGAAGTACGCCCGGTGACGCACGTTCTGGATCGCGAGAAACACGCCGTAGAGTCCGAGCGCGCTGAGCGCGAACAGGCCCGCCTGGAGCGGCGAGTACGTCGCGTCGGGCGTCGCCGTCGTAAAGTTGGGCAGGACGAGCGTCAGGACCGCGATCGGGACCAGGACGGCGAGGTAGGCGCTCGCGCCCTGGAGGTTGAACGTCTGCTCGTGGTGCCGGAGCCCGCCGAGGACGAGCGAGGCCCCGACGAGTCCGTTGAGCGCGAGCATCACGACGGCGTACATCGTGTCGCGGGCGAGCGTCGGGCTCCCGTCGCCGGCGGCCATCGTTGCCGAGATGACCGCGACCTCGATGCAGATCACGGCGAGCGTCAGGACGAGCGTTCCGAGCGGCTCACCGAGGAGGTGCGCGAGCGCCTCGGCGTGGCGCACGACGGCAAACGCAGCGAGGAGGACGACAGCGAACAGGCCGACCACGACGAGACCGAGCCCCAGCGGACCTGCCTCGAACGGCCCGCTGGCCAGAAAGGCAGCCGCGGTGACCGCGGCGATGCCGAGCGCCCACTCGCGCGCGAGGACAGAGCTTCGGGCGGGGTGCAAAATCGGCGGGTCGGTCATGGGGGTAGGGCGAAGAGAACCCGCCCAGCGCGACGGTCCCGTTGCACGCCGATCCCTCTCCCCTGTTGCAACAGCCATCATGCGGTGGGCACGGGCACCCCACGGTCCACTTGGCGTCGAACCCGCCACGGCTCCTCACCTCCCGCATGCACCGCTCTCCCATCCGCCGGCCCGTCCCCTGCCGAGGGGGGCCCGTCAACGCACGCCGGGCGAGCGCGTCTCTGCTTGGCCTGCTCGTCGCGGCGCTCAGCCTCGCCGCCTGCTCGGAAGGAGACCGCACAGCCGACCCCCGCGTCCCGACGCCTGCCGAGGCGGCGACTCCGGCCGACACCACCGGAGCCGCGGCGGGCCAGACCGTCTACGTCCCGGTCTACTCCCACGTGTACTTCGGCGACGGCGCCCGGCCGGTCAACTTCGCCGTCACGCTGAGTGTCCGAAACACGGACGCGCTGACATCCATCGCCGTCTCCGGCGTCCGGTACTACGACACGGCGGGGGAGCTTGTCGAGGCATACGTGGACCGGCCCCGCCGGCTCGGCCCCCTCGCGACGGCCGAGTTCGTCGTCGATGCAAACGACGTCCGAGGCGGGTCAGGCGCGAGCTTCGTCGTGGAGTGGGCAGCCAGCAGACCCGTCTCGCCAGCCGTTGTCGAGGCCGTGATGATCTCCGTGGAGGGCACGCAAGGCCTGTCGCTCGTGAGCGTGGGCCGCGTGATTCGCGAGCGGGCATCCGCTCCGCCGCGCTGAGGGTCGGCGGGCATTAGAGCCCGGCCTCGGATGCCAGGACGAACGGCCGTCCCTCTCGTCCTTACGCCGCGTCGAGATGGCGCTCGGCGAGGACGGCGTGGATCGTCGGGATGAGTTGGTCCACGAGGGTCCGCTTTTTCAGGAACGCGACCGCTCCGGCCTCCAGCGCCTCGCGGGCAAACGCGTCGTCCTCATGGCCCGAAACCACGATGGCCGGGAGGTCCGGCCGGACTTCCCGCAGCCGCCGGACGAGGTCGGCCCCGTTCAGGCCCGGCAGCCGGTAATCTGTCACCACGAGGTCGCAGTCGAGTTCGGCAAGCTGATCGAGCACTTCTTCGGCGCTCTCGGCCGTCCCACACAGGTCGAGTCCGGGAGCGGCTTCAAGGAAGGACACGTACGCGTCGCGCATGACCGGATGGTCCTCGATGATATAGATTTTGTGCGACATAGCGCAGCGTCGGGGGCAGCAGCGGCTCTCAAGTTAACGGGGTCGGCGCCGGACTAGGACGACACTGGATCGATGGCGTCGGGCAGGTCGATCTGACCTGACCAACGGAGAGGTCGTTAACCGTGCGCCAGCAGGCGTCGATCCGTCCAGGCTGTTCGTGCAGGAGCCGCGCAGCGGTGCGCGCCGCCGGGGAGGACGCGTGGGCCTTCGTTTCTGTTTCATGCCGATATCCCTCAGGTCTGTGTTGGCGAGCTGGAACTCGTCCGCCGTCTCATGGACCTGAGAGACAGTCCGCTAGAACTGTGGGCTCGCGAATCGGCGTCACCCCCCGGGAAGACAGACGGTGAACGTGCTCCCGACGCCCTTCTCACTCGTCACGGTGATCTCCCCGCCCATCTTCGACACCAGGCCCCGCGTGATCGTCAGACCGAGACCACTCCCCTCGAACCGCCGGTTTGCACCCGTGCTCTCCTGCGCGAAGTCCTCGAACACCCGCGGCAGGAACGCCGCATCGATCCCTACGCCCGTGTCGCTCACGCGGACCCACGCGCGCCCGCCCTCGGACCACACCTCGACCGTGACTGTCCCACGCTCGGTGAACTTGATCGCGTTGCCGACGAGGTTCGTCAGCACCCGCGCCAGCGCCGGCCGGTCGGCCCGTGCCGACGTGGATGTCCCGGTGAGGGTCAGCGCGAGCTTCTTCGCCTGCGCGAGCGGCTGCAGCGCGGCGACGGCCCCGTCAGCCTCGGCCCGGAGGTCGACGGCGACGGTGGCGAGCGGGAGGGCGCCGGCCTCGATCTGGGCGAGGTCGAGCACGGAGTTGAGCGTGTCGAGCAGGCGCTGCCCGCCGCGCCAGATTGGCTCGACGAGGTCCTGAAGCTCGGGCGGGGCTTCGCCGGCAAGCATCTCGGAGTAGCCAATGACGGCCGTGAGCGGTGTGCGAATCTCGTGGGACATGTTCATCAAGAGCGAGCTCTTGGCGCGGGCGACCTCCTCGGCGGCCTCCTTGGCCGCGACGAGCGCCCGCTCGGTCTCCTTCTGCGCCGAGAGGTCGATCACGGCGCCGACGATGCGCGTCGCCCGGCCGTCGGCACCGCGGACGATGTAGCCTCGGTTGAGCACGTCGGCCCACGTCCCGTCGGCCCGTTCGATCCGACACTCGACCAGCCAGGCCTGTCCGTCTCCCCGGACAGTGCCGATGAGCGACTCGGCGACTCGGTCCCGGTCCTCCGGGTGGACGTGCGCCAGAATCCAGTCGATGGTGAACCCGGCGCCCGCGGGTTTTGGCCACCCGGAGGCGTTGATGAAGGTGTCGTTTATGGTGACGACGCCTGAGTGCAGATTCCAGTCCCAGACCGAGTCGTTCGTTGCCATGCCGACGAGCCGGAGCCGCTCTTCGCTCTCGCGCAGTGCGGTCTCAGCACGCTTCTCCTCGGTCACATCGCGGAAATAGACCGAGAGGCCACCGGCGAAGGGAAACACGCGGACAGCCCGGTGCACCTGCAGCGGTGCGTAATACGCGTCGAACTCCTCGGGCACACCGGTCTCGGCAGCCCGGCGGTAATGCATCTCGAACACGCTCCCGACGGCCCAGGGGAACTCGGCCCAGAACTCCTCGCCAATGAGCTCGTCGGACTCGCGCTGCCAGTAGTGCGCCGCCCGTTCGTTGACATAGGTAAAGCGCCAGTCGGCGTCGAGGGCGAAGAACCCGTCGTCGATGCTCTCAAGAATCTCCGCGGTTCGCTGGGACGCCGCAGCCAGCGCCGCCGCGGCTGCCTTCCGCTCTGTGACGTCGCGGAGGATCGAAAGGTGGAGGCCGGGCATGATGTTGAACGTCGCCCGCTGCTCGGCCTCGACGGCCGTCCCGTCCTTGCGCTGGAACATGAACTCTCCGGTGCGCGACCCCTGTGCCCGCAGGACCTTCCAGCGCTCGTCGAAGTCCGGCTGCATCTCCGGCGGCCAGATGTCACGGACGCCCAGCCGGAGGAGTTCTTCGCGCGTGTACCCGAGCAGTGCCGCCGCCGCCGGGTTTACGTCGACGTACCGACCGGCGTCGTCGGCGAGAAAAATCGAGTCGAGCGAGCCCTCAAAGATCGCCTTCAGCCGGGCCTGGTTCTGCGACAGCCGCTCCTGCGATGCCCGCAGATCCGTGATCGACTGGTGCGAGAGCACCGCCCCGAGCCCGCTCCCGAGCGGCGTCACGCACAGCGTGTACCAGGCCTTCCCACCCGGCCCGTGGCACGGGTACTCCAGCGAGAACTCGCCCTGCTCGCCCGAGAGCACCGCCGTGATGCCCGCCAGCGCCGCTCGAGCCGAGTCGTCGCCCCGGGCCGCCGCCCGCCGGCACACGTCGAGGTAGTCCGTGCCGATGTCGAGACCGGTCAGCCCATCCCGCCCCCGCTCGGCCCCGGCGCGCTTCCACGACGCGTTGGTCTGCACGATGACCCCGTCCGGGCCGATGACGCAGATGAGCTGCGAGAGCGACGCGAGCACTGCGTGTCCGAGCGTCTCGATCTCGCGGCGCGCGCGCAGTGCTGCCTCGCGCTCGGTCCGGTGCCGCCGCTCGCGGAGCGCGGTCTCGATCGCGGGCCCGAGCCGCTGCAGGCGGTCCTTCCAGATATAGTCTGAGGCCCCACTCTTGATCGACTCGACGGCCGCCTCCTCGGTGATGGTGCCGCTGACGATGATGAACGGGACGCCGGGGCAGCGCTGCTGAACGAGCCGGAGTGCCTCGCACGAGTCGAAGCCGGGCATCGAGTGGTCGGCGAGGACAACGTCGAAGTGATGCGAGAGGTGCTCGAGAAAGTCAGCCCGGGTAGAGGCAGCGATGATGTGTCCGCCGAAGCCCTCGCGCTCGAGGTAGCGGCGGACGATGGCGTTATCGATGTCGCTGTCCTCGAGGTGGAGGATCCGGAGGGCCGGGCGCGAGGGCCGGGCGTGCGGAGGCGTCGGGGCGTCCAAGCCGGCGGCAGTCATCGCAGCGGGGAACTGAACGGGGCGGATCCGTGGCCTGGGCCGTCGTGCGGCGGCGGGTGGTTCAGCAGGATCCAGTAGAGCCCGAGCTGCCGGACGGCCTCACCGAACTCGGCCGAGTTCACCGGCTTCCGGACGTAGCTGTTGGCCCCGAGCCCGTACCCCTCGACGACGTCCCGCTGCTCGCTCGACGACGTCATGATGACGACGGGGACGAGCCGGGTCCGCTCGTTCGCCCGGATCTGGCGGAGCACGTCGAGCCCGCTCACGCGGGGGAGCTTGAGGTCCAGAAAGATGACAAGGGGGAGCGCGGGCGGCGGGCCCTCGCCGGTCCCGAAGAGGAGCTCGAGGGCCTCCGCCCCGTCGCGGGCGACGCGGATCTCGTTGGACACGCCCTGCTTCTCGAACGCCCGAAGCGTCAGCGCGGCGTCGCTCGGGTTGTCCTCGACGAGGAGGACGTGGGGGGCGCTCTGCACCAGCCGGTCGGTCGTGCTCATGGGGTGACGAGTCGGGAGGAGGTCCAGCGGTCGTCCGCATGCCGTCCCAGCGTAAATGTGAACGTGGCGCCTTGGCCAACGGCGCCCTCGCCTCGGATGAGGCCGCCGTGGCGGTGTACGATGCGGTTCACCGTGGTGAGGCCGACGCCGGTCCCCTCGAACTCGTGGACGCCGTGGAGCCGCTCGAACGGAGCGAACAGCTTGCCGGCGTAGGCCATGTCGAACCCGGCCCCGTTGTCGGAGACGACGTACGAGGTCTCGTCGCCCTTTCGCTCGGAGCGGAACTCGATGCGGGCCTCGGGGGCGTCGCGCGTGTACTTCCAGGCGTTCTCGAGCAGGTTCTGAAGAGCCGTCCGGAGCAGGACCGGGTCGCCCTCGGCGACGAGCCCGTCCTCGACCCTGGACGCCACGCGGCGCGCGGGCTCCTGGCGGGACAGCTCGGCGAGCGTCTCGCGGGCCAGCGCGCTGAGGTCGACGCGCTCATAGGACATCTCGCTCCGG
>DASVSE010000210.1:0-2727 GCA_036388235.1 Rubricoccaceae bacterium
CGCGCGGAGGCTCGGCTGTCGAACCGTAAGGACGAGGACCGGCGCCCCGGCGGCGTCGGGGTAGAGCAGAACAAGCGTCGCGGCGGCCCGCCCGGCCTTGCCCTCGACCGAGATCACGGCCGGGTCCGTCCGCGAGGGGAACGGCGCCATCTCGGCGTGCGCGGCATAGCCCGGCAGGTGGGCATTCCCGTCGTGCCCGACCGTGAGGCGCGCGCGGAGGGCGGCAACGAGTGCGTCGTGGTCACTCACAGCCCGCGGGCGGCCTCGCCCCGCACGACGGCCAGGCCAGACTGTGCGCGCGGCGTCACGAGCACCTCCTGCACGTTGACGTGTGCCGGTGCGGTGACACAGTAGAGCACGGCGTCGGCGATGTCGTCGGCCGCGAGCGCGTGCGTGTCCGCATAAACCGCCTGGGCCCGCTCCGTATCGCCGTCGAAGCGGACGAGCGAGAAGTCGGTCTCAACCAGGCCCGGCGAGACGGCCGAGACGCGGACGGGCGTCCCGTGCAGGTCCATCTTGAGACCGAGCGTGAGCGCGAGGAGAGCGTGCTTCGTCGCGCAGTAGACGGTCCCGCCGGGGTAGACGTGGTGCCCAGCGACGGACCCAAGCGTCACGACGTGGCCGTGCCCGCGGGCGAGCATTCCGGGCACGACCGCCTGGATGCCGTACAGCACGCCCTTGACGTTGGTGTCCACCATCGCGTCGATCTCGTCGACCGTGTTCTCCCAGACGGGACCGAGCCCGCGCGCGAGGCCCGCGTTGGCAACGAATACGTCGATGGCACGCCAGTCCTCCGGTAGGCTCTCGATGGCGGCGGCATGAGCCGCCGCATCGGACACGTCGAGCGGGAGCGCGAGCGCCTCGCCGCCGGCCGCCTCGATTTCTGAGACGAGGCTGGCGAGTTTGTCGGCCGACCGGGCCGAGGCGATCACGCGGTCGCCGCGGCGGGCGAAGGCCCGCGCGACGGCCGCGCCGATGCCGGCCGAGGCGCCGGTGACGAGAACGGTGAGGGGAGTCGAGTCGGACATCGGCCGTCAGAAGGGCGACGCCCATGTATCGCCCGAGCCCGGCCGCTGATCCCGTGCGTCCCTACTTCGTGTACTCGTAGAAGCCGCGGCCGGACTTGCGCCCGAGGCGCCCCGCCGCGACCATCTTCCGCAGCAGCGGACTCGGGCGGTACTTCGAGTCGCCGAGGTCGCGGTGGAGGACCTCCATGATGCTCAGGCACACGTCGAGGCCGATAAAGTCGGCGAGCGTGAGCGGGCCCATCGGATGCGCCATCCCGAGCCGCATCACCGTGTCGATGGATTCGGCCGTCGCGACGCCCTCCATGACGCACGTGATGGCCTCGTTGATCATCGGCATCAGGACGCGGTTCGAGACGAAGCCGGGAAAGTCGTTGACCTCGACGGGCGTCTTGCCGAGCCCTTCGGCGAGCTCCTGGATGACGTCGTACGTCGCCTGGCTCGTCTCCAGCCCGCGGACGATCTCGACGAGCGCCATGACGGGGACGGGGTTGAAAAAGTGCATCCCGACGACCTTGTCCGGCCGGCCAGTCGATGCCGCGATCGTCGTGATCGAGATCGACGACGTGTTCGTCGCGAGCACCGCGGCCTCCGGCGCCGCGGCGTCCATCTGGCGGAACAGCTCCGCCTTGACGTCCGGGTTCTCGGTCGCGGCCTCGATCACCAGGTCCGCGGTCGCGACGCCTTGGGCGAGGTCCGTCTCGGGCGCGATGCGGGCGAGCGTCTGGGCCGCGTCCTCGGCCGTCATCTTCTCTTTCTTGACCTGCCGGCCGAGGTTGGCGTCGATAGTCGCGCGGGCGGCGTCGAGGCGGTCGGGGTCGAGGTCGACGAGCGTGACGGCGTGGCCGTGCTGGGCGAAGACGTGGGCGATGCCGTTGCCCATGGTGCCGGCGCCGATGACAGTGACGTTCATGCGAGAGGTTCGGGAGACTGGAGGGAGGGTCGGCGACGGGGCCGAGCGCGCAGACGGGGCGGCCCGCCGCGCAGGCTCGGCCCGAGTCGTCAGGCCGTGCGCTCGATGATGATGGCCGTCGCCTCGCCACCGCCGATGCAGATGGCCGCGAGCCCGTAGCGCCCGCCGCGCGCGGCGAGGGCGTGGACGAGCGTCGTGAGGATGCGCGCGCCGCTGGCGCCGATGGGGTGCCCGAGGGCGACCGCGCCGCCGTTGACGTTGAGCTTCTCGTGCGGGATGCCGAGCGCCTCCTGCGCCGCGAGGGCGACGACGGCGAAGGCCTCGTTGACCTCGAACAGGTCGATGTCGTCCATCGTCAGGCCGGCCTTGGCGAGCACCTTCTCGACGGCCTGGATCGGGGCCGTCGTGAACTCGACGGGCGCCTTGGCGTGCTGCGCCGACGCGACGATGGTCGCGAGCGGCGTCTTGCCGTTGGCGCGCGCCCAGTCCTCGGATGCCACGACGAGCGCCGCTGCGCCGTCGTCGATGGTCGACGCGTTGGCCGCCGTGACGGTCCCCTCCTTGGAGAACGCGCCCCGGAGGCCGGGCATCTTCTCGAAGTTGGACGTGAACGGGCCCTCGTCGCGCGAGATCACCGTGTCGCCCTTACGCCCGGCAACCGTCACCGGCGCGATCTCGGCGTCGAAGCGGCCGTCGGTGTTGGCGGCCTGCGCGCGCGTGTAGCTCTCGATCGCGAAGGCGTCCTGCGCCTCGCGTGAGACGTTGCAGCTGGTCGCGCAGAGGTCGGCC
>DASVSE010000211.1:0-5741 GCA_036388235.1 Rubricoccaceae bacterium
CGACACGCGCCACGCGGGATCGGCGAGGGCGATCTCGACGGCGAGGCGGCTGGCCTCGGCGAGGCGCGGCCCGTCTTCGGGCTGCACCCACCAGATGCGCCCCGCGATGGCGTGCGGCCGGACACGCGCGGCCAGCGCCGCGTACGCCTCGGGCCGGTAGCCGGGCACGACGAGCTTCAGCTCGTCGCACGCCTCGATAACCGTCGCGGCGTCGGGGAGCTTGGGGCTGCACACGACCCAGTCGGGGTGGTGCCGTGGGTCCGGACCGAAGGCGCCGGCGAGCGTCTGGGTCCCGTTTGTCTCGACGGCGACTGTAAAGCCGGCCGCGTGGAACGCCGCGATCAGGCCCGCATCGGCCTGCAAGAGGGGCTCGCCTCCGGTGAGAACGACGAAGCGGACCGCCCCGGCGACGCGGAGCGCCTCAGCCGTCAGGTCGCGGGCATTGAGGCGGACGCTGCCGCGGACGCGGAAGTCCGTATCGCAGAAGAGCGCGCAAGCCGCGCCCGTCCGGGCGTGGTCGCGCGCGCGGTGCTCGGGCTCGCCGTCCCACATGTTGCATCCGGCGAGGCGAACGAATACGGCCGGGCGGCCCGCCCAGAAGCCCTCGCCTTGGAGCGTCTTCCAGACGGCCTTCACGCGGTAGCGCCGCGCGCCGGGAGGCGACTCGGGCACGCGTTCGGCCAGGCCGGCCTCGCACTCGACGGGTGGCAGAGGCTCGGTCATCACACCCACCCGTTCGCCTCGGCCTCGGCGTAGCCCTGCGCCCGCAGGACGCTGGCCGGGTTGTCCAGCCGGCCGTAGCCCCACGCGTGGCGCTCGCTGCGGTCGCCGTTGTAATCGGTGTGGCTCATCTCGCGGACGGTTTCGAGCACGTCGAGGCCGCGGACGGTCCCAAGGTCGCGCGCCAACTTCCACGTCTCAGCCTTCGTGAGCGCCATCAGCGGCGTGTGGATGCGGACCGGCGCGTCGAGCGCGAGCGACGAGGCGCGCGCCTGGGCGTCGATAAAGTCGCGGCGGCAGTCGGGGTAGCCCGAGTAGTCCGTCTCGCACATCCCGCCGACGAGGTCCTGCGTGCCGTCGAGAAACGCGCGTGCGGCGGCGATGCTGAGGAAGAGGGCGTTGCGGCCGGGCACGAAGCTCGCCGGGAGGTCCGGCGCGAGCGCGTGGGCGGCGTTGACGCTTTCCGTCTCGCCGATGAGGGCCGAGCCGCCCAAGAGGCCGCGCAGGTCGAGCACGGTGTACGGCACGTCGGCCGCCGTCGCAATCGCACGTGCCTGTTCCAGTTCGACCGCGTGGCGCTGCCCGTAGTCGAACCCGACGGCGCGGACCGTCTCGAAGCCGCCGCCGAGCCCTGCGGGCGCGAGCGCCCAGAACAGGCACGTCGTCGAGTCCTGGCCGCCAGAGAAAAGGACGAGAGCAGACGACACGGTGCAGAAGGTGGCAGCATGGGGCCGGGCGAGGAGCCTCGTCCAGCTCCGAAAGCTCGCCATCTCGCGCCCTGCGGACCTCGACCTTTCGGTGGATGCGCCTCCCCTCGTGTGCCCGTGAAGGGCCGAGCAGGCGGACGTTATCCGTCGATCTGGTCCCGGAGGCCGCCGTAGATGCGGTCGCGCGTCATCGGGCGGGCGAGAAAGTCGTGCGGGAAGCCGAGCGAGACGGCGCTGGCCTCGTTGAGGCGGGCGAGACTGTCCGGCGAGAGCGTGACGTCGAGCGCGCCGAGCGAGTCACGTAGCTGATCGGCCGACGACGCGCCGAGGATCGGGAGAATGTCGGGCCCCTGCGCGCGGAGCCACGCGATGGCAGCCTGCGCGGGCGTGCACCCCGCCTCGGCCGCCACGTCCACGACGGCCTGCGCAATGCGGAGGTGCTCGGGCTTCTTCTGCGGCCCGTCGCCGAGGCGCCCTCCGGTCCCGCCGGCGAGGTAGCGGCCCGTGAGGACGCCGCCGCCGAGCGGGCTCCACGGCGTGACGGCGAGGCCGTGGTGGCGCGCCATCGGGATCAGGTCCCGATCGGGCGTCCGCTCGACGAGGCTGTACTCGATCTGGAGGGCCGCGAACGGTGTCCAGCCGCGCGCCTCGGCGACGGCGTTGGCCTTCGCGACGGCCCACGCCGGCCAGTCGCTCGCGCCGACGTAGTGGACGAGGCCCTGCCGGACGACGTCGTCGAGTGCCCGCATCGTCTCCTCGATCGGTGTCAGCTCGTCGTAGGCGTGGACCCACAGCAGGTCCACATAGTCCGTCTTGAGGCGGCCGAGCGAGGCCGTAAGCTCGCGGACGAGCCCTTTGTGGTGCGAGCCGCCCGCGTTCGGGTCCGTCCCGTGTGTCGCATGCGCGAGCGTGTACTTCGTCGCCAAGACGTACCGGTCGCGGTCGCCGTGCAGCAGGTCGCCGAGGATGGCCTCGGAGGCCGTGTTCTGGTAGATGTTGGCCGTGTCGAGCGTGTTGCCACCGGCGTCGGTGTAGGCGGCGAGGACGGCCTCGGCGCCCTTCGCGTCGGTCCCCCAGCCCCACTCGCGGCCGAAGGTCATGGTGCCAAGGATCAGTTCGGAGACGCGGAGGCCCGTCGGGCCGAGGGTTCGGTAGCGCATGGGTGCGGCGCGGGTGAGAGGCTTGCATACCGCGCCGCGGGTGCCGGGGGTTCTCTTTCGCCCGAAACGCGGCGTGACGCCGACGCCGGATTCGGCGGCTCTACCCGTAGCTTGCCGCCCCCGGACCCCCTCAGCCATGCTCTTCCGCTTCCCCGCCCTCGCCCTCGCGCTCCTCGTCGTCTTCGCCGGCTGCGACTCGAACAGCTCGACGAGCGCCCTCCGCGACCTCGACGGCACCTACACCGTCGCCCAGCTCGTGTTCGACCCGGGCGCGGCGTCCCTCGCCGACGCCGACGTCGGCGCGCGCCTCGACAACCAGACGTCGTTCGACATCTTCTCGGGCAACAGCACCGTTCTGTTCACGATCGGCCGCGACGGATCGCGCTCGCTCGCAACGCTCGACGCAACGGCCACGCGCGGCCGCGCCACGTTTACGGCCCGCGCCGGCAGCGAGGACGAGCTGGCCGAGTTGCTCCTGCCGCGCACGTTCACGCTCACCTTCGATCCGTCCTCGTCACGGACGCTCACGGGCGAGATCAACCTTACCGGCGTCAACCTCGAAGCGTTCGACCCGGCGCAGTACTCCGGGCTGCGCTCCGTCAGCGGCACGCTCCGGATCCGCCTCGACCGCAGCGTGGACTAGGTCGCACATCGTGCCGAGCCCTGCCGGGCCGCTCTCATGCGAGGGCGGCCCGCTTTTTTATCGGCCGCCTAGAAGTCCATCCGGACGCGCACGTTGATCGTCCGCGGCGTGAGGCGCGTCGGGACGGCGAGGAAGGACCGCACGCCGCGGTTGTTCTGCTCGACGTACGACTGCGCGATGACGTTGGTCTGGTCGAAGACGTTGAGCACCTCGACCGTCGCGAGCATCGTCAGCGGCCCGCCCGCGACGGCCGTCCCGACGCGCAGGCGCTTTGTCGCGCCCATGTCGAAGCGGATGTAGGACGGCAGCTCCTGCTGGTTGCGCGGGCCGGGCTCGAAGACCGTCACCTGGTTGATGACGGTGTTCACGCGCGGGGCCGTGACTGGGATGCCCGAGCCGAGGAGCGTCCGCACGTGCAGCGTCCACGTGTCGTCGCCGGGGATGTTGTCCTGGACGAAGAACGTCAGGTTGTGGCGGCGGTCGGTCGGGCGGCGGACGTAATCGCCTCCGCCGCGGGCGGTGAAGATGTCGAGGGCGCGGTCGAAGGCAAGCCCGCCGGCCGAGTCGGCTGCGAAGTCGCCTCGGTCGGGCGCATTCGTGAACCGCTCTTTCGTGATCAGGAAGCCGTAGTTGACCCAGCTCGCAAGGCCGGGCACGAGCTCGCCGCGGAGCTGCACGTCGACGCCCGTCGCGTAGCCGCGCGAGTCGTTCTCGCCCGAGTAGTTCACCCGGATGTTCTCGACATCGTACGAGATGAGGTCCGTGAACTGCTTGGCGTAAGCCTCGGCGCGGAGCGAGAAGCGCCGGGCGGGGAAAAAGCGCTCGAAGCCGAGGACGGCCTGAAGTGAGCGCGGGCTCGCGATGTCGCCCGTAAGCCGCCGGCCCGTCGAGTCGCCCTGGGCGGGGTCGCCGCGGAGTTCGCGGTAGGTCGGCGCCTGGTGGTAGACGCCGAGGCCCGCGGTCCACGTCGTGAACGTGTCGGCCCGGAAAACGGCCGTGAGGCGCGGCGAGAGCGTCAGTTCGCGGTTGTAGTCGAAGTAGTCCGCCCGGAGGCCCGGCACGAGGCGGACGCGGCGGCTGAGCGAGACCGCGTCCTCGACCCAGAGCGCGCCCTGGACCGCGTTCAGCGCCTCGTCGTCGACGATGCGGCGGGCCGTGACCGAGTCCGGCAGGCCCTGCGCGTTGCGGCCTCGGAAAACCGTCGACTCGCGCAAGCGGTCCGAGAACCGGAGGCCACGGGCCTGCCAGCCGAGTTCGAGGCCGTGCCGGCCGCGGTCGGCGAGGTAGCGCCCCTGGGCCGTGAGAACCGTCTGGTTGATGCGGTTGTCGGCAACGTCGACCTGCTGGGTCGTGCCTTCGAGCAAGCGGTCGAGCTCGACCTGCGAGCCTTCGGGGCGCTGCTGACGGCGGAAAAGGCTCGTCCGGCTCGTGACGTCGAGCCGCTCGAACTCGCGCGTCTCGAAGACCGAGACGCGGTGCTCGGCGACGACCGCCCCGAGCGTGCTCCGCAGCAGCGCGCCGCCGAAGGCGATGTCGTAGCCGTCGACCTCCTCGCCCTCGTAATCGATCGCGACCGTCTGGACGAGGTTGGGGAAGATGCCGAACGTCGTCTCGCGCTGCTGCGGCGAGAGCCGGAAGCGGTGGCGTGCGTAGAGGCCGTCGATGCGGAGCGTGTTGCGGGCGCCGAGGTTCATGTCGAGCACGCCCTGGACATCCCGGAAGTCGGGATCGTAAGTGCCTTCGAGCTCCTGGCCCGAAAAGAAGCGCTGCGGGCGGGCACTCCGGGCGGCGACGGCGAGCCCGATGCCGCGGCCGAGGCGGCCCTGAACGCGCGCGCCGGCGTCGAGCGTGGACGTGTACGCCGTGCCCGCAAACGCGCCTGCGGGGCGGGCATACGTCGCATCGAGGACCGAGGCGAGCTTGCCGCCGTAGCGGACGGGGAAGCCGCCGGCAAACAGCGTCAGGCGGTCCGTGAGGTCGCCGTTGATGAGCCCGAGGCCCTCCTGCTCACCCTGCGAGATGCGAAGCGGGCGGTAGATCTCGAAGCCGTCGATAAAGAACTGGTTCTCGTCGTAGGAGCCGCCGCGGACCGAGAAGGCGTTCGAGAGCTCGTTGTTGGACGTCACGCCGAGCTCGGTCTGGACCGACCGGGTGATGTCAGCGAGCGGCGTCGGGGCCGCACGGGCCACGCGCGGGTCGATGGCGGTCACGCCCGGGCCCGGGTCCACGCGCTCGCCCTCGACCTCGGCCGCGCCTGTCTCGACGTCGACCGGCCGGAGCGCGACATCAACCGTCGTGACCGTGCGGCGTCGGACCGTCACGGCTCGGGTCTCGGGCGAGTACCCGAGCGACGAGATGCGGAGCGTGTACGCGCCCTCGGTGACGGAGAAGCGGTAGCTGCCGTCCGTCGCCGCGGCCGTCCCGAAGTTGGTCCCCTCGATGACGACCGTCGCGCCGGGGATGCCGACGCCGGTCCCGCGCTCCGTAATGCGCCCCGAGACGACGCCGGAG
>DASVSE010000212.1:0-4724 GCA_036388235.1 Rubricoccaceae bacterium
CTGGAACGCGGCCGGGAGCGTCTCGATCAGGAACGTTGCGCGGACGGTGCTGCGGGGCAGGCCAAGGGCGTCCTCGGTGAGGGCGAAGAGGCGGCTCCACCAGCGGGCTTCGAGAAAGTGCTCGACCTTGGGCACGTAGAACGCGGGCGTCTTGCCACGCGCGAGGAGTGCAGGCGCGGCGTGGACCATGCACAGCGCAAAGTCCAGCAGGCCGCCCGCGACGGGCTGGTCGTCCACGCGGACGTTGGCCTCATCGAGGTGGAGGCCGCGGACGCGGACCATCAGCGTCGGCATGTCGTCCGGGTCGAGGCGGTACTCCTTGGTCACCTTGCCATCGGCGTCGTATTTGGCAGCCGTGAGCGTGCCGGCCGCGGCGGCGGCGACGTTCTCAATAGCCGCCGTGACGTTGGCCCACGAGGGCTTCATCGAGTCCTCGAAGTCCACCATCGCGGCATCGGCGCGCTGTCCGTCGGCCCCACGCGAGAGCATGTTGATGACCATGCGGGCGTCGCTCGCAGGCCCGGTGATCTCGACGCGGCGCGTGAGCAGGTCGGCCGGGAGCGGCGCGACGTGCCAACGGCGGTGCGCCTCGGGGTGGGCCTCGCGGGGCAGGTAGCCGGGCGCGGCTCCGGCGTCCCAGCGCGCCTGCCGGTCGACACGGGCGGCGAGGTGGTACGCGCGGTCCGTCGCGAGGGCGCGGTGGAGACGCACGACGAGCGCAACGGCATCGGGCGTGAGCAGACGCCGCGCCGCAGGCGTGTCGGCGCCAGCATGGAGCGCGAGGCCGTCGCCGACGGGGACGGAGGCGAAGGGTCCTTGGAAGGGCGTGTGGGACATGGCGGAGCGTGGAGAGGCGCGAGCGAAACTTCGCCGAGCATAGGATTTCGCTCGGATCAGGCGCAACCTGAATCGGGCCGATCTCCTTATTCGGAGCGCTACAGCCTCTTTTCGCTCTCGCACTCCGCAGCGAGCGAAACGCGTAACCGCTTACACCCAAGGTCTACCACCGTGGCTCGCTGGACAACTGCCTGAGATTGCCCCTCTTCCCTGCCCTCTCCGCGCGGCTAGAGCGTCCCTCCGCTGAGCGCCGAGGCGACGGTGACGTGTGATCCGGTCACGAGCAGGCGGTCGGTGCTCTCGCGGTGTGCTCGGAACCACGCAAGCGCTTCGGCCACGGTCTCTCCTCCGTCGACAACGTCCACTCCGCCTGCCTGGAGCACGGCCGAGAGTGCGTCCCGGCCAAGGGCACGGTCGCCGGGGAGGCCAACCGGGAGGGCGACGGCGCCCGCATCGACGAGGCGCTGCGCGAGCGCGGCCGCATCTTTGTCGGCCATCATGCCGACCAGGGCGAACAGGCGCCCAGGCGGGTCCGGTGCTGCAGAGGCGAGCGCGACGCGCCAGCCGTCGTCGTTGTGGGCCACGTCGAGGACGATGCCCTCGCCGGTGTGCTCGCCACGCCCACGCAGACCGCTGAGGCGCGCGACGTTCATCAGGCCGGAGGCGACGGCATCGGGCGTGAGGCTGGGAATGGCGATTTCGGCGGCGCGGACGGCGAGCGCGGCGTTCCAGGCTTGGTGCGCGCCGGGAAGGCCGACGTTCAGGCGCCCGTAGTCGGCCCAGGGCGTGGCGAGGGAGACGGCGAGCGGGGCGGCGTGCTCGACGCCGACGCGGCACGTCTCGCGGACGGCCTCGGGCGGGGCGCCGGCGGCCCGGGCGGTGTCTTCGATGGCCGCGCGGGCGGCAGGATCGTCGACGGCATGGAGGAGGGGGACGCCGGATCTGGCGATGCCCGCCTTCTCGCGCGCGATCTCGGGCAGCGTCTCGCCCAGCAGGTCCGTGTGGTCCAGCCCGACCGACGTGACGACCGAAACGACCGGCATGAGGACATTTGTCGCGTCGAGGCGCCCGCCGAGGCCGACTTCAACGACGGCGAGGTCGACGGCCGCCTCGGCGAAGCGGAAAAAGGCGAGGGCTGTCGTGGCCTCGAAAAAGCTCGGCCCGACGCGGGCGAACAGACCGGCGTGACGCTCGGCCGCGGCGGCGATCCAGTCGTCGCTCGCTGGCACGCCGCCGACGCGCATTCGCTCACCCAACGCGACGAGGTGCGGCGACGTGTGCAACCCGACGTTCAGGCCCGCAGCCGTCGCGATGGCCGCGACGAAGGACGAGGTTGAGCCCTTGCCATTGGTGCCCGCGATGTGAACGCTCGGACAGGCGCGCTCGGGATGCCCCATCGCCTCAAGGAGCGCATGCATCCGGTCCAGCCCGGGACGATAGGCTGCTGATCCGGCGTCCGCGAAGCGAGGAAGGGCGAAAAGATCGAACATGGGGGCCCTAACGCTCGGGAGTCAAACGAAACGGATTGGCTGCCCAGTCCACATTATCAGGACTCCCGAAGCTCAACCCGCCGACGGTCCCCCCCGAGTGGTACGAGCATGAGATGGACCGTGTCGGGTGGAAGTGCGCCGAACGAATGCTCGGGCCACTCGACGAGCGCGACGGCGTCGCCCGACAGCAACTCGGCGATTCCGAGGCGCGCGGCCTCGGCCGGGGTCTCGATGCGGTACAGGTCGAGGTGGAGCAGGTGACCGTCGTCGTGCTCGTGGATGAGCGTGAACGTCGGCGAGGTCACGGTGTCGGGGTCGATCCCGAGGCCCTCGGCGACACCTTTGGCGAGGTGCGTCTTGCCGGCGCCGAGGCCCCCGTGGAGGGCGATGACATCACCGGGGCGGAGACGGGCCGCGAGGGCACGCCCGAGGGCCTGTGTCGCCTCAGGAGAGTCGGTCTCAGCGGGCAGCAGGTTCGAAAACGGCATCGTGCTAGCCCGCCATGCCGTCTGTGAACCCCATCCGCTCGGCGGCGGCTTCGAGCGCGGCGTCGCGCGGGTGGGCCGTGTCGTGCGGGAGCGAACCCCGGTCCGAGCGGAGGTAGACGAAGGGCGAGTAGTGGAGAAAATTGGAGACGCGAGCCGTGTAGATGTCTGCGGATGCCTCGATCTGGCGGGCGAGGTGGCTCTTGTCCGTTCCGGCCCGCAGGAGCGGCCCCCAGCGGGCATTGACGAGTTGCGAGGCCGCGCGGGCGAGAGGTGCGATGCGCGCGTCTAGGTCGACCAGTCGAGCCCGGAGGGCGTGGAAGTCGGCCTCTAGTGCGTCGGCGGGACGGTCCGTCTGCGGGCCGTAGCCGGCGACGTTGCGCTGGCGTTCCAGACGGAGGGCTGAGGCGTAGGCTTCGAGTCGCTCCTTCTCGTCCATGAGCGCCGAGAGCTGCTCCTGCTGCGGGCGGAAGGCGTCGAAGGCGGCGATCTCATCCTCGAGCGGGCGGAGGATGAGGGCCGTCCGCCAGCGGAGGACGTCCTTGGAGGCACGCACGTCGGCGTAGACGTGGTCCCCGACGTAGAGGATTTCGGACCCGCGGAGGCCGAGGCTGGCCTCGACGAGCGCGGCGTTGCCGCCGGCATAGGCGCGGCCCTCGCCGAGCGGCCCGACGTGGGTCCGGAGGACTGCACGGCCATCCGGGTCCTCGGAGACGATCTCGTAGGCGGGCGCGCGCTCGGAGAAAAATGCCGGCTTGCGGGCGTTGACAATCGCGACGTCGAACAGGTCGCGCCACGTCATCTCGCCCGGCAGGTGCGGGTCGAAGGCAAAGGTGAGGATCGGGGCGGCGTACTCCCACTCCGAGTTTGTGATGAGCAGCACCTTCTTGCCGGCGTGCTTCTGGTCCAGGAGCGCCAGCGGCACCTCGGGGTCCGGGACGATAAAGCGCGCGGGGTCGGCGAGGATGTCGGCTTTGAGAAGGCCTTCCAAGTGGGCAGCGTCCAGCGTGCGGCGGACGGCCTCGTACAGGTCCTCGTAGCCCAGCGACGGGGGCAGCTTGCCGGCGTCGAGCAGGTCGACCAGCTGGAGGTAGATGCCAGCTTCGCTGATCGAGAACAGCGTGTTCAGAAACTGCCAGCGCTTGTCGTGGAGGTCGACGAGCGTCTGCCGGTAGGTCTCGCGCTGCTCGGCGTAGGGCATCGGCTGCGTGCCGTGAAACGCCGTCTTGACGTAGCCGAAGCGGTTCGGCTTGACGACGTTGCCGCGCTCGGTGTCCATGACGAGCCCCTGCACGACGAGGTCGGGATCGAACACGAGGCCCTCGACGGGCCAGCCCTGCGCGAGCAGCCCGGCCTTGACATAGCTGTACGCGCGCTCCTCCCACAGCTCGACGCGGTAGTGGACGAGCGTGTAGTCCATGTCGTACCCGATGGCCCCGATGTTGCGGAGGTTGAGGGTCCGGTTGCAGAAGAGTCCGCGGGGGTGCTCGAAGGCGTCGGGGACGTCGAGGGGGCTGTGGGTGCCGGAAGAGACGGTCGCGTCCATGTGATGCGTGAGGTTCGGCCGTCAACGCCCGAGGTGCGCCTGCGTGTCCCGGCCGCTGCGTCTTTGCGGAAAGGTGAATGGAGGACGGGAGGTGCGAGGCGTCTGTGACGCCGGCTCAGCTCACTGAACCGGCCCTTCCCGTGTCGTCTTGCCGGTAGCTCAGCGCGTGCGCGAGGCGCGTCGGCTCGGGGATCTTGAAGCGGCCCGTCGTGCGGAGTGCCAGCGCGACGGCGTCGGCGAGCGTGCAGCGGTGACCGACGCTCACGAAGACGGGCAGCACCCGCGACCGCGTTCGGACGGCCATCCCGACCGTCTCGCCGCCGTGCACGAGCGGAGCCGTGCTGCCCTTGTCCTCGCCGAGATCCG
>DASVSE010000213.1:0-4388 GCA_036388235.1 Rubricoccaceae bacterium
CGCCTCAGCGGGCACGGCGCGGTCGTCCGGGAGTGGCGGCGCTCGGGGCTAGAGCCCGGCCGGGATCCACTGGGCGTGGAAGGTGCCCTCGCGGTCGGTCCGCTCGAACGTGTGCGCGCCGAAGTAGTCGCGCTGCGCCTGGACGAGGTTGGCCGGCAGCCAGGCCGAGCGGTAGCTGTCGAGGTAGTCCAGCGACGCCGAGAGCGCGGGCGTCGGGATGCCCGCGCGGGCGGCCTGGGCGACGGCCTCGCGCAGGTGCTCCTGGCTCCGCCGGACCTCGGCCGTCACGGCCGGCGCGACGAGCAGGTTCGGGACCTCGGGCTGCTCGGCAAAGGCCGACCGGAACGTCTCCAGCATCGCCGCGCGGATGATGCACCCGCCGCGCCAGATCCTGGCGACCTCGCCTAGGTCGAGCGAGAACGCGTAGGCGTCGCTCGCGGCACGCAGGAGCGCGAAGCCCTGTGCGTACGCGACGTGGAAGGCGGCGTGGAGCGCGCCTTCGAGGGCGTCCACGAGCGCGTCGCGGCCGGCACCGACGTGCCGGTCGGGCTCTCCCAAGAGGGCGGCCGCGGCGACGCGCTCGGACTTCAGGGCCGAGAGGTAACGGGCCGAGACGGCCGCGTCGATGGTCGGCGTGGGGACGCCGAGGTCGAGCGCGTCTTGGCTCGTCCACTTGCCGGTCCCCTTCTGCTTGGCCGTGTCGGCGATGGCGTCGAGGAGGTAGCGGACCTCAGCGGGCGAGGCCGCGTCTCCGAGGCCAGCCGCGGCTGTGGCGCCGGCGACGCCGCCCGTCCCCGGGGCGTCGGTCGTCGGCGACTCGGCGCCGAGGGCCTCGTGCGGCGTGCTCGCGCCTTCGGCGGCCGGGTCGACGGCCGTCGTGTCGGGGTGGTCGAAAATGTCGGCCGTGATCTCGACGAGGAAAGACTGGAGCGGGCCCTCGTTCCACCGCGTGAAGACGGCCGCGAGGTCGAGGTTGCCCAGGCCCGCGCCGCGCTTGAGCAGGTCGTACGCCTCGGCGATCAGCTGCATCAGGGCGTACTCGATGCCGTTGTGGACCATCTTGACGTAGTGGCCCGCGGCGCCGGCGCCGAGGTGCGCCACGCACGGCTCGCCGTTCACGCGCGCCGCCATGCGCTCCAAGACCGGCGCGACGCGCGTGTAGGCGTCGAGCGGGCCGCCGGGCATCATGGACGGGCCGCGGCGCGCACCTTCCTCACCGCCCGAGACGCCCATGCCCATAAAGTGCAGCCCGAGCGCGTCCATCTCGGCCTGCCGGCGCTGGGTGTCCTTGAAGAACGAGTTGCCGCCGTCGATGAGCAGGTCGCCAGGCGTGAGGTGCGGTGCGAACGAGGCGAGGACGGCGTCGACGGGCTTGCCTGCGGGGACCATCACCAGGAGGGCACGCGGAGCCGGCAGCGCGCCGAGGAACGCCGCGATGTCGGTCGTGGAGGCTGCGGCGCGTCCGCCGGCTTCTTCCTGGAAACCGACCGTGGCCGCCTCGCCGAGGTCGAAGCCGGCGACGGTGACGCCAGCGTCGAGCGCGTTGAGGGCGAGGTTGCGGCCCATCACGCCGAGGCCGACGACGCCGAGGGAAAGGTCTGACATGAGAGATCGGAAGACGGAAGGCGGAGAGCGGAACGGCCGCGCCCGACAGACGACCGGGCCGGCCGGAAGGATTCCGCTCGCACCGGCGCCGGCTGCATCCGGTCGGGATTCCCCTGATCCGGCGCTCACACGGAACGGTGGCCAGCGCGCACCGGTCCGCCGCCCCTCCTCTCTCCTGCCCCACCATGTCCCTGTTCGGATCCGACACCCCCACGCCCAAAACGGGCCGCCTCGCCGGAAAAGCCACGCTCGTCACCGGCGCCGGAGCGGGCATCGGCGAGGCCATCGCCCACAAGTTTGCCTACGAGGGTGCGAGCGTCCTGCTCAACGGGCTCCCCGGCGACGCCATCGAGGACGTTGCCAGCGACATCCGCGAGCAGTACCCGGATGTCAAGGTCGCGACGTACGTCGGCGACGTGGGCAGCCGCGCCGCGGCCGAGGCCTGCGTGCAGGCGGCCGTGAACGCCTTCGGGAAGCTCGACGTGCTCGTCAACAATGCGGGCGTGCTGCCGTACCTCGGCGAGTTGCAGGACTTCCCGGACGAGGACTTCGAAAAGCTCATCCACAACAACATCTACACAGCCTACCACATGACCCGCGCGGCCCTGCCGCAGCTTCAGAAAACGGCCGGCAACATCGTCTCGGCGGGCTCCGAGGCGGGCTGGAACGGGTCGCCGATGTTTGCGCCTTACGGCCCGACGAAGGCGTACATCCACGCGCTCATGAAGGGCGTCGCGGGCGAGCAGGGCAAGTACGGCATCCGCGCCAACTGCGTCTGCCCCGGGCCGATCGACACGAGCTGGACGCATGTCGAGACGGGCCCGATGGACGCGAAGACGGTCAAGACGCTCATGGGCGCGACGGCCCTTGGGCGCCGCGGCACGACCGAGGAGGTCGCCAACGTCTACGCCTTCCTCGCCTCCGACGAGGCGAGCTACGTCACCGGCGCGCTCTGGCTCGTCGACGGCGCGACGACCATCGTCCACGGCATGCCGGGCGACGAGGTGAAGTCGTCGGTCAAGAAGGAGCCCGCGGGCGTCCTCAAGCTGCGCTTCCAGCGCGCCTCGGACCCCGCCGACGCCCCGACGGCCTGACGCCCGACCTCACGAACACGTGAGCCCGTTGACGAACGCCACGACGGCCGGGCCCGCCACCCGGTCGTCGCGGCTCAGCGTCGGCACGACGAGGGCGTGGCTCCGCGCCGGGACGCTCACCAGCTCGCCTGAGATGCCGCGCGCGCGCCGCGCCTCATCCAGCAGCCGCGATTGACGCTGCAGCCCCCGGCTCTCGCCCGTCCCGAGCAGGATCAACATCGGCGGCGTCTCGGGCGTGAGATACGGCACGACCGAGACCTCGCGCTGCCAGTCGGCCGGCACCGCCGGCGGCTCGGTTCGCACCACGCGGTCTGGCGCGAAGCGGGACGAAAAGAAGTCGTACGTGTCGCCGACGAACGCTCCCTCGGCCGTCAGGTCGAGGCCTGCCCCGCTCGCCGGGACGAGCCCGCACACGCGCCCGACAGGCCCGGAGAAGGCCGGGTTGAGGGCAGCATGGAGCATCAGGTGCGTCCCTGCCGAATGGCCCATCCCGACGATCCCGCGGCTACCCCACGTCGCCTGCTCGCGCCGCACGAACGCCATCGCCGCCGCGACGTCACGCGCCTCGGCCCGCCAGTCCACGGCTGCGCCGCCCGCGACGGCCGGAAACGGGTAGCTGATCACGGCCGTCGGAATCCCGTTCGAGGCGAGGTAGCGCCCGACGTTGTTGTACACGTCGCGCCCGCCGACGGCCAGGTCGCGGTCGCCCGAGTCCCAGTTGCCGCCGTGGACGAACACGACGGTCGGCCGCGCAGGCGCACCGGGCGCGGGCAGAAACAGGTTCAGCCGGTGCTTCGAGTCGCCGTCCGGCAGGTACGCCACGTCGCGGCGGATCTGCGCCTCGGGCAGATCCGCCGTGTCATAGAAAAACCCGACCCCGACCCGGGAGGCGAGGCTACACCCACCGAGGGCGAGCACGAAGGCAGCGAGCAGGGCGAGGCGCATCCCGAGTCCGGTTTGGAGTCCGCCGAACGTTGCCCGGCATGCGGCGGGTCCTCTGCGCCGGGGCATTCAGCAACCCCTCGCAGTCGCATAACGCCTCCCCGAACCGCCTCACTGGCCGGTCAGGCCACCTCAATGGCAGGTCAGACCCCCTCACCGGCCAACCCGACCGCCTCACTGGCTACCTGGACCCCCTCACTGGCTAACCCGACTGCCTCAATGACAGGTTCGACTTCCTCACTCGCAGATCCGAGGTCCTCACTGGCCTTCCCGACTACGTCACTGGCCGATCAGAGCCTTTCGACCGCGACCTCAGCCCGCCCCGGTCACGCCTTGCGGGCGAGGCGCTCGGACCACTCGGCCCGCCACGCCGGGAAGCGTCCCTCCAGAATCGACGCCCGCATCTCGCGCATCGTCCAGAGGTAGAGCGCGAGGTTCTGGACCGAGGCGATCTCCATGAACAGCGGCTCCTCGGCCATCGAGAGGTGCCGCAGATACGCCCGCGAAAACTCGGTCGAGTGGTACGCCGTGAGCCCGGCGTCGACCGGCGAGAGGTCCGTCGTCCAGCGCGCGTTCTTGATGTTGACGATCCCGTCGGTCGTGAACAGCGTCTTGTTGCGCGCGTTGCGCGTCGGCATGACGCAGTCGAACAGGTCGACGCCGCGCGCGACGTTCTCGATAAGGTTCTGCGGCGTCCCGACGCCCATGAGGTAGCGCGGGCGGTCGGCCGGGAGCTCCGGGACGGTC
>DASVSE010000214.1:0-3129 GCA_036388235.1 Rubricoccaceae bacterium
CCGGGTTCCAAGACGGGCCAGCTCGCTGCCGTCATGCAGAACGAGGGCGAGATCGTCGCCGTCGAAAAGGTGCGCGAGCGCTTTTTCCGCCTCCGCGCCAACGTCGCCGGGCAGGGCGCGACGTGCGTCCGGCCGCGCCTCGGCTCGGGGACGGCCGTCGCGCACACCGACCCCGAGGCGTTCGACCGGGTCCTGCTCGACGCGCCGTGCTCGACCGAGGGCCGCTTCCGGACGGACACGCCCGCGACGACGGCATACTGGTCGCCGCGGAAGATCAAGGAGATGCGCGCGAAGCAGAGCCGCCTGCTCTATGCGTCTGTCCAGGCGACGCGCCCCGGCGGCACGCTCGTCTACTCGACGTGCACGTTCGCGCCCGAGGAGAACGAGGGCGCGCTCGCCAAGATGCTCAAGACGTTCGGCGACCGCATTGAGGTCGTCCCGGTCGAGCTTCCCGGCGACGGGACCGGCGGCCCGCCCGTCCGCGAGGGCATAGCCGAGTGGGACGGGCGCGCGTTTCCCGAGGCCGTCCGCCACGCGCGGCGTGTGCTTCCCGACGGCCGCTTCGAGGCGTTCTTCGTCGCCCGCATCACCAAGCACGTCTCGACGCTCCGTAACGCCGGCCGTTAAAAAGCGCGCCGCCCCGCCGAGCACAGGCTCGGCGGGGCGGCGCAGTCTGACTGAGACGGTCTAACGGACGACCGTCACGCGCTCCGTGAGCGAGAACGACTCGCCCGCGGCGCGGACGACGTAGACGCCCGCCGGCAGCCCGGACGCCGCGATGCGCACCGGCAGCGCGGACCCGGCGACGACCGGGCCGTCGTGCAGGACGGCGACCGAGCGGCCGAGCAGGTCCAGCATCTCGACGCGGACGGCCTGCGTGCGGTCCACGCGCAGCGTAAACGTCGTCGCGACCGTGAACGGGTTCGGACCCGCGAGGTCGAGCGACACCGTGCCGCCGTCGGCCGTGGCCTCCGTCGCGACGCCGGCCGGGAGGGCGAAGCTCGCCGTGCCATCCGTCGCCGACGAGGGCGAGCCCTGGCTGGCGCCGAAGCCGACGCCGCGGCGCGCGAACGCCCGCCAGATGGCGTCGTAGTGGAGGCCTCGGCCCGGCCGGGAGGCGTCTGGGTACAGGGCGAGATCCGCGGCGAGGATGCCGTCGCGGCCACTCACGAAGCCCGGGTTGCAGGCCGTCAGCTTCAGGCCGGTCGCGTAGAGGTTGATCGCGATCTGGTTGCCGGCCGTGCCGCGCGCGTCGTAGATGTTCGGCGAGTAGCCGTGCGCCTCAATGAGGTTCCACGTCATGTCCCACAGCGCCGACGCCCACACGAACCCGACGCCGTGCGGGACCGAGAGCGCGCGCGTGCCCGTGCCGCCGGCGCCCGAGATGACGTCCTGGTACGTGTAGTCGTTCACGGCGAAGCTCGTCGAGTACGGGGCCGGGCGGATGCCCTCGCCGTCCGTTCCCTCGAACTGGAGGTACGTCCCGACGCCGCGGCGCTGCGCGCCCGTGTCGCCGGGGCGCTGCGTGAGCATCAGCCCGATGTAGTCGGACCAGCCCTCGCCCATCTGCTCGCCGTTGCCGAGGCAGGACGTGCTCGACGAGGCGGCGATCAGGCGGTTCGAGATGCCGTGGCCGTACTCGTGCGCGATGACGCCCGCGTCGAAATCCGAGTCGCGGTTGATGCCCGGCGCGACCGTGACGGTGACGCCTGTCGCGTTCGCCATGGCCTCGCCCGTGCTGAGGGCGACGAATACCGACGGGATCGTGATGTCTGCGGGAGGGACCGTGCCCCCCCCCATCGGGATGACGGCCTCGTTCGGGCTCGCGCCCGTGCAGCCGGGCGTGCCTTCGACGTCGCAGTTGTGGACGATCACGCCGATCGCGCCGCGGCTCTGTGCGGCGCGAACCTTGACGACGAAGTCGCACGACCCGCGCGTGACGAGGGCAATCTTGCCCGCAACGGCGCCCGTGATCGCGGCCGGCGTGCACGCCTGCGACGGGCCACCGGTAAAGCCGCCTGCGAGCACGACCTCGCCCGAGAACGATGCCGGCGGACCGAAGCTTGCCGCGGCCGACAGGTAGGACCTGGCGACGGACGCCGGGGACGTCACGTTAAAGCGCGGCGGGGCCGTCCACTCGAACATCTGCATCCGGCCCGGACTGCCGTCCGACGGTGTCGAGAAGTTGGCGTTGTCGGTGCCCGAACCGTCGATCGCTTCGAGGAGGACGGCGTCGTTGCCCACGCCGCCGCGGCCGAGGTTGTTCGTCTGGAAGTTGGCGCTCGTCTCGTTGAAGCCGTAGTGCCACGTGACGTCGTGGACAATGTTGCCCCAGTAGAAGACGCTCGTCACGGCGGCGTTGACATTGCCCCCGACGCCTGCCGCAGGGTCGAACGGGAAGTCGAAGACGAGCCCTGCACCACCGTCCGGCGACGAGCTGGCGTCGGGCTGGTTGTTCGCGTCACGGTCGAGGTACGCAAAGGCGTTGTTGCCGCGCGTGATGGTGTACTGCGTCGTGCCGGTGTCGTGCCAGCCGTTGGGCGACGCCTGCGCATTGGCGGGGTTGGCGACGAGCGAGAAGGCGCCGTGGCTCGGGCTCTCGTTCGGCATCCCGACGACGCGGTACGACGAGGGAGCGGCCGCCGCGAGACCTGCTGCGGTACCGGCGAGCGGTACGAACGAGGCCGGCGCGTGGGCGGCCGCGCCCCACGCGTCGTGCGCGACGAGGTCCTCGGCGGCGAGGACCGCGCCTGTCTGGGCGTCCACGCGGACGGCCCAGAGCTGCGAGCCGCCCGTGAGCGTCGTCGCCCACGCGAGACGCAGCCCGCCGCCCTCAACGGGCTGGTACACGAGCCGCGGCGCCGTCGCCGAGTAGACGACCTCGCGAGCGGCGAGCGCGGCGGCGTCGATCGCCGGGTCGTCGGTCAGGACGAGATACGGCGCCGGCGCGAGGCGGCGGACGTGTGCCTCGGCGCGGACGACGGCACCCGACGCTTCCAGAACCGGCGTCGGTGCGTTGGCACGCGCGGCGAGGCCGCTCACGAACGCGGTCGTCTCCGGGAAGACCGCCTCGCCCGAGGCGACGATGGCGACCGGCGTCTGCGTCGCCCAGACGTCGATGCCGTTGAC
>DASVSE010000215.1:0-3429 GCA_036388235.1 Rubricoccaceae bacterium
CACGCGCTCCTAGCCCCAGACCGACCGGCGCCCGCCTGTCTTCCCGATGCCCGACTTCCAGACAATCCAGTACACCGTCGACGATGACGGCGTCGCGCTCATCACGCTCGACCGGCCCGAGGCGCTCAACGCGCTCAGCCAGCGCCTCGTCGCCGAGCTTGCGGCTGCCTTCCGGCAGGCCCGGACCGATGCGGCCGTGCGCGGCGTCGTCGTGACGGGTGCGGGCGAGAAGGCGTTTGCGGCCGGGGCGGACATCGCCGAGTTTGCCGAGATGGACCCGCTGACGGCGCACCGCTTCGCGACGCGTGGCCAGGGGGTGTTTACGCAGATCGAGACGATGTCCAAGCCCGTCGTGGCGGCCGTCAACGGGTTCGCCCTCGGCGGCGGGTGCGAGCTGGCGATGGCGTGCCATCTGCGCGTGGCGTCCGAAAACGCGCAGTTCGGGCAGCCCGAGGTGCAGCTCGGCCTCATCGCGGGCTACGGCGGGACGCAACGCCTGCCCCGCCTCGTCGGACGGGGAATCGCGGCGGAGATGCTGCTCACGGGCGACCGCATCTCGGCGCAGCGGGCGTACGAGACGGGTCTGGTGAACCGCGTCGTACCGGCGGAGGACCTCATTCAGACGGCACGCGAGTTCGTGCTCAAGATTGCGTCCAAGGCACCCGTCGCGGTCGCGATGACGCTTCAGGCGCTCCGCGCGGCAGACCTGCCGCTGCCGCAGGGCCTGCAGCAAGAGGCGGCCCTCTTCGCGCAGTGCGTCGCGACGGAGGACTTTGTCGAGGGCATCGGCGCGTTCCTCAACCGCCAGACGCCCGACTTCCAGGGCCGGTAAGGGGCGGGGGCGGGCGACCGCTCCGATTCCGGCCCCGATCCCCACATGATCCTCGCCTTCATCCTGCTGATGCTCGTCGCGAGCGCGTTTTTCTCGGGCTCCGAGACGGCGTTCGTGACCGCGAACCGGCTCAAGACCGAGGTCCGGGCGCGGCAGTCGGGTGGGCTGGGGCGGGTCGTGCAGGGCTTTCTGGCGGACCCGGGGTCCCTCCTCACGACGACGCTCGTGGGCAACAACGTGGCGCTCGTGGTCTACTCGACGCTGGTCGGGATCTGGCTGGACGAGCCGCTGACCGCGATGTACCAGGGATTCGGGCTGGCGACGCCGACGGGGGCCGTGCTGGCGACGCAGACGCTCGTCGCAACGCTCGTCGTGCTCGTCTTCGGCGAGGTGATTCCGAAGTCGATGATGCGACAGCCGTCGGCGGGGGCTCTCCTGCTGCTGGCGGGGCCGCTTCGGCTCACCTACATCCTGCTGTGGCCGCTGATCAAAGTCGCGGGGTGGACGAGCGGGCTGCTGATCCGCGCGACGGGGACGTCGGCCGACTCGATGCAGCAGTTTCTGCGGCGCGACTTCGAGCTGGTGATCCGCGAGAGCCGCGAGACGGGGACGCTGGACCTGGACGACGAGGAGTCCGAGATCCTGAGCAACGTGTTCGAGCTGAGGGCGCTGCGCGTCAAGGACTCGATGGTGCCGCGGACGGACATCCACGCCGTCGATGAGACAGCGACGATTGCTGACGTCCGGCGGACGTTCGTCGAGACAGGGCACAGCCGGCTGCCGGTCTACCGCGGGTCCATCGACCGCGTCGTGGGCGTGGTGCTGGCGCACGACCTGTTCCACGCGCCCGAATCGCTGGGGGCGATTCTGCGGCCAGCGCTGCTCGTGCCCGAGTCCAAGCCATCGCGCGACCTGCTGTTCGACTTTCTGCGCGGCGGGACGTCGATGGCCGTCGCCGTAGACGAGTACGGGGGGACGGCGGGCGTGATCACGATCGAGGACCTCTTGGAGGAGCTGTTCGGGGACATCCGCGACGAGCACGATGCGGCAGCAGCGCCGATCCGGCGGCTCGACGAGCGGACCGTTCTCGTCCACGGGCGCGTGGAGTTGGACGACCTCGCCGAGGCGACCGGCATCCGGCTGCCCGAGGGCGACTACGACACCGTCGGCGGGTGCCTGCTGGCGCGGGCAGGGCACGTACCGGCCGAGGGCGAGACGTTCACGCTCGAAGGGGTGACGATGACCGTTGCGACCGCGACGGCGAACCGGATCGAGGCGGTCCGGATTACGACCGCCTGAGCGCGCGGATCGTCGCGGCGCGCTAGCGGGCGAGCGTCTCGAAGACGAGGACAGCGGCGCAGAGGAGCGCCATCGCGCCGAGAAAGGGGCCGATAAAGCGCAGCCAGCGGTCGTAGCCGACGCCCGTCATCGTCAGCGACGGCAGGACCATGCCCGAGGGCGAGACGAAAAACATCAGGCCGATGCCGTAGACGTACGCGCTGACGATGGCCGCCGCGGGCGCGCCGACCGTCGCCCCGAGGGCGCTCAGAATGGGCATCGTGAGCACGGCGATGCCCGACGACGACGGCAGGACGACGGCGAGCAAGGCGAAGAAGACGAACAACGACAGCACGAACGCAACCGGCGGCATCCCAGCCACGACGCCTGAGGCGGCGTACAGGAGCGTGCCCGAAAGGCCGCCCTCGGTGAGGACGACGGTCACGCCGCGGGCGATGCCGATGACGAACGCAACGCCGAGCAGGTCGCGGGCGCCAGCGAGGAAGGCGTCGACGAAGGCACGCTCACGCGTCCCCTCGATAAGGGCCACGACAATGGCGGCGCCGAGAAAGAGGGCGGTCATCTCGCCAAACCACCACCCGCCGGCCGAGACGCCCCACACCATCACGCCGAAGGTCGCGGCAAAGACGGCGAGCAGGCCCCACACACGCGGCGTCATGGGCGGCGGCGCGTCGGGGTGGACTTCGGCCGCGGCGGGCGCTTCCCCGGTCCCGGCGAGCGAGGCCGCCGGGTCGCGGCGGACGCGGGCAGCGTAGCGGAGCGTCCACCAGGCGAGCCCGGCGACGCCGAGGACAAGGACGACGATCCGCGGCCCGAGGCCGACCGTCCACGGCACACCAGCCGCTTCGGAGGCGATGACGGTTGCGAACGGGTTGGTCGTTGAGGCCGCGCCGCCGATGTGGCTGCCGCCGAGGATAACGGCGAGCGGGACCATGCGGTCGTAGCCGGCGGCCAGCAGAACGGGCACGAGGAGCGGGTAGAAGGCGATGGTCTCCTCGGCCATGCCGAACGTCGTCCCGCCGAGGGCCATGAGCGCAATGACGAGGACGACGAGGACGCCTTCGCGGCCGCGGAGGCGCCGCGCGAGGGCCGCGAGCCCGGCGTCGAAGGCGCCCGAGCGGTTGAAGACGCCGATGAAGCCGCCGATGATGAGCACGAACAGGACAACGTCGATGGCCTCCGTGATGCCCGCGATGGGGGCGGTCAGGAGAACGAGCGGGCCCTGGCGGTTGGACGGCGTGCGGCGGTATGTGCCCGGGACGGTGACCGGCTTGGTGAAGCGGCCGGCCTCGAAGTCG
>DASVSE010000216.1:0-5722 GCA_036388235.1 Rubricoccaceae bacterium
CCGGCGGCAACCGGCCGCGGCCACTGAGCGCGGCAATCTCCAGGACGACGGACACACCGACGAGGAGGGCACCCGACGACTGGACGAGGTCGCAGACGGCCGCGGCCGTCCCGCCTGTCGCGAGCACGTCGTCGTGGACGAGCACGCGCGTGCCGGGGCCGAGCGCATCGGCGAGCATCTCGACGGTGTCGGTGCCGTATTCGAGCGCGTAGGCGATGCTCTGGAGGCCGGGCGAGCCGGGCCCCGTGGGCAGCTTGCCCGGCTTGCGGGCCGGCACAAAGCCGGCGCCGAGGTGAGCGGCAAGGGCGGGTCCGAACCAGAAGCCCCGCGCCTCGACACCGACGATGTGCGTCACGCCGGCCGCCGCCCACGGCGAGGCGAGGCGCTCCAGGGCCTCGTGGAACAGCGCAGGGTCCGCGAGGACGGGCGTGAGGTCTTTGAACGCCACGCCGGGCGCGGGAAAGTCTGCGACGGTCCGGATCGCGGCGAGAACGGGGTCGGGCACAGGCAGGAGGGTCGGGCGGCGGCGAAACATATCTCTGCCGGCTCCTGAACGTGCCCACCTCGGCGCACGAGGAAGGGCTATCCGGTCGGCGGACCGCCGGCTCGTGCCTGTCGCGCCCGTTCGCGGAGAACGAAGAGGTACAGCCCCTCCACCTTCTCGCGCGCCCACGGCGTCTTCCGCAGAAACTTCAGGCTCGACGGGATGCTCGGGTCGGTCGTGAAGCAGCGGATCCGGACCTGCTCGCCCAGCGCTTCCCACCCGAAGTGGTCGACGAGTTCGTGCAGCATCCGCTCAAGCGTGACGCCGTGGAGCGGATCGCGGGACGGGCCTCCTGATACAGTCATAGCGTGAGACGGGTGGAGCGCTGGCGTCTGAGGGCTTACCGGGCCGTCGTGAGGCGTGTCGTCGCCGTGACGTCGCCCGCTGTCAGCCGGAGGACGTACACGCCGGCGGGAAGCTGGCGCGCGTCGACCGTCGCGGCGTGCGCGCCGGCCGGGAGCGCGGCGTCGATGAGGACCGCGACGCGGCGGCCGAGCACGTCGAACGCCTCGAGCCGGACACGGCCCGCTGAGCCGAGCGTGAACGGGACGGTGGCGTTGCCTGAGGCCGGGTTCGGGAACGGTGCCCCGAGGACAAACGCACTCGGACCTGCCTCGTCCTCGTCGGCAACCGTGATCAGGCCAGGGTCGGGTGAGGGCACGTCGATGTCGGTCCAGACGTGGAACTCGCCCGGGAGCAGCGGGACCGTCTGGTCGGGCCCCGACGCGTCGAGCTGGCCGTCGTAGAAGAAGTCGTACCACGGGCCGGCCGCGGGGAAGCCGGGCGTGGCCGTCGCGGCCGTAATGCCGAAGTTGCCGGTGATGACGACGCGGGTCGGCTCTCCGACCGGAGCGCTCGGAAGGGAGAGCCGGACGGTCCGGAGCTGCGAGCCGGTCCCGACGAACGTCACCTCGGTGCTGGCGCTGCGGAAGATCGTGTAGTCCGCCCGGAGGCCCGTCAGCGCCGCATACGTGTCGAACAGCTTGCGGCGGAGCGGGTCGGCCGCGTAGTCCCAGCGGATGGGCTTGGGCGCGATCCGGTCGACGCCGCACGTCAGCCCCTCTTCGGGCAGGCACTCGTTCGTGCCATACCCGTAGCCCAGCTCGCCGAACTGCCACATCATCCGCGGGCCGGGGACGGTGAGGAAGAACGCCGCGGCGAGCTTCACCCGGTCGAGGGCGACGCGGAGCTCGCGCGTGTTGTAGCCGGCCGCCTGGGCGCCGAGCGCGAGGTTGCGGCGGACGAGCCACTGCTCGTCGTGGCTTTCCATGTACGTCACCGAGTTGGCGACATACGAGCGGTCGGTCGGGGCCTCGAAAAAGTTGGGCGGGTACGCGTTCGGGAGCCGGTTTGCGGCCGGCGTGCCGGGCATGCCCATCGCTAGCTCGCTGTAGGGCCGGTTCATGTTGTTCCAGAGCATCGGGCCGGCGAGCCCGCGGTCGCGGCCGATCTGGGCGAGCGCCCGGTACTCGGCCGGGCTCTCGACGAGGTGCTCGAAGACGACGTAGGCGCCGGGGTCCACGTCCCAGACCCGGTTGGCCATCCGGCTCAGCAGCGTCACGCGCTGCTGATTGATGGCGTTGGCGCCGGGGAAGAAGACGCCGGTCTGCTGGAAGCCGCCCGTGAGGTCGAACCGAAAGCCGTCGACCCGGAATTCCTCGAGCCAGTACTCGTTGGCGCGGTCGAGCCAGTACTGCGTCCGCGGGTTCGTGTGGTCGAGGTCGCAGAAAAACACGAACGGGTCACGGGCGGGGCTGTTCGTGTAGGGCCCGCCTTCGGTGCAGCCGTACAGGTCCACGAGTGAAGACGGGCTGTCGGCGTGGTTGTAGACGACGTCGAGGAGGACGGCCATCCCGCGGGCGTGGGCGGCATCGACAAAGGCCTTGAGCTGCTCGGGCGGGCCGTAGTACTTGTCGAGGGCAAGGTGGAAGGTCGGCTGGTAGCCCCAGTTGATGTTGCCGGCGAACTCGGAGACCGGCATCAGCTCGACCGCGTTGACGCCGAGCCGCTGGAGGTAGTCCAGCGTATCGGTGAGCGTGTCGTAGTCGTGGGCGGCGAGAAAGTCGCGGACGAGGAGTTCGTAGACGACGAGATCCTGCTGAGGCCGGCGGACATAGTCGGTCGTCTGCCACGTGTAGTCGAACCGGGCGGGCCAATGGACCCCGACGATGCCCTGTTGGCCGGTCGGGTACGCCGGGCGGTTCGGGAAAGCTGCGGTCGTGATGCCCGCGTCGTTGGACGGGTCCAGCACGAGCGGGGCGAACGGGTCCACGATGCGCCGCTCGCCCTCGACGCGGAACTGGTACGTGTGGGCCGTCGCGCGGCTCAGCCCATCGACTCGGAGCCACCACCACGTCGAGTCCGCCGAGGCGGCGTCGCGACGCATCGCTGTCGCATCCGTCACGGCCCATCCGTTGAAGCTGCCCGTGAGGTGGACGAACGCCTTGCGCGGGGCCCACAGCGCGAAGACGGTTCCGCCGTCCGGAAGCACCGTTACCCCGTCCCGCACCGGCTGTCCGTTGACGAGCGGTCGCGGCGCGTCGACCACGACCGGAGCGGGTGTGCCAACGTTCCCCGTAGCGGTCCGCCCGATTGCGTCGGTCGCCGTGATCGAGAACTGAGCGTAGGAGACGGGCACCGGCAGCACGTACCGGAAGATCCGCGTGGTGGGGTTGTAATGCGTAATTCCGTCCGCTGGAGCGCCGTTGACTGTGAATTGAAGCGAGGCGACCGGCTGGGACCCGAACACGCCGGCCGAGACGGCGACGATGGCCCCGCTGGCGTCCTGCTCGCGGGCCAGCTGAAAGACCATCGGGTCCCGGACCTGGACGACCGAGTTGTTGTCGGCCCCCGTCACGAGCGGGTTCAGCGGATCCGTGATCCACGTCGCCAGCGTCCCGGCGGCGTTCTGGTGATAGTGGACCTTGTACGCGTAGTTCTGTCCGGCTGCGAGCGAGACCGTGTACCGGTACTCGGCCAGCGCGGCGTCGTACGTCATCTGGCTCGGGGCCCCTGCGGCGATGACGCCGTTCGCGTTCGGCCCCCAGTCGTTGAACGCACCCGGGACGAAGGCCCGGACGACCGGCGAAATCGGGGGAGCCGTGAGGTCGGGGAGAAAGCGAAACGTGACGGGCACCTGCTGGGCAGCAGCCGGACTTCCCAGTAGAGACAGCGCGAACGCAAGGACGGCGAGGAGACGCACAGAGCTGAAGGAGATGTGCCGGGAGTGTAAGCGCTTCCAACTTCCCGACGCAAGACCGCTTTTCAGGCCCCGGTCAGGGCGAGAGCGTCACGTCCACCCGTCAGAACGCGCCAAAGGCCACTAACTCAGCGCTGGCCCTTCCCCAACAACCCGTGCCTTCCCGAGGTACGCGGCAGCCCGACCAGGCAGGCTGCCGCGCACCGCCGACCTCACCGCAGAACCGTCAGCCGACGCGTCCGCGTCTCGTCCCCAGCCCGTAGGACGACCACGTAGACACCCGCTGCGACCGACCGGACATCCCACTCGGACTCGTGCCAGCCTGCCTCGGCCGGCTCGTCTCCGGACAGACGGGCGACCTCGCGGCCGAGGAGGTCGTACACGCGGACATCGACCGAGCCGGCGGTCGGGAGCCCGATGCGGAACGCCACGTCGCCGCGCGACGGGTTAGGCCACGGTGCGTCGAGTGTGAGCACGGCCGGGAGGTCGGAGCCGCCCTCACCGGCGACGGCGACCGTTGTCGTGACCTCGGCCGCATTCTTGGGGCCCTCGACGTTGAGGACAAAGTCCGATCCGACACTAAAAAACCCGTACGAATGCCCCAGCTCGCCCTCGAACGTGAACGTCGAGTCGGTCCGGATCTCGTGGAGCTCGAATGGCCCGCCGTTGTCGGAGACGAACAGCCCGTAGAACTGAATGCCTGAGCCCATGTCGCCGCCCCCGGCGGTAATCGTGAGCGGGCTCGCAGACTGGGGCGCGAGCGGCCGTACGCGCGTCGCCGGCGCGGTCACGTCGACGGTGTTGGTCCACAGCGGCGTAACGATGGGCGCATTGATGTCGAAGACGATCTCGGCGCGGTTCTCGAGGCGCGTGCCTGTCGGCAGGCCACTCACGGGCTGGACGGTGAAGCTGACGCCGCCCTCGCCCTCGGGCGAGGAGACGTTCGGGGGGAGAAATCCGACGAGTCCGTCCTCGGGGAGATCGCGCGTGGCGGGATCGAGCGTCACGAACGACCACACGGCGCGGCCCGTAAGGGGATCGAACCGCGCGTTGATGAGAAGCGACGCTGGCACATCGGGCGCAAGGCTGACCTCGGTCGCGAACGTCTGCAGGCCCGGCGGCGGGACAATGATGCGGTCCCCGAAGGTGATCGGGCCGAGGCTGAACGTTGCCAGGTCGAACACGTCGGCGTCGAGCGTGTCCACGACGACGACCTCCTGAGCCGGGAAGGTGGCCGTGTCCACGTTCTCGAAGCGGATGGTGTAGCGCGCCGGGTCCGCGGCGGTGATGTAGCGCTGGGTGGCGACACCGGCCGGGCCAAACTTGTCGTTGGGGTCGCGCGAGCCGCCGGCTTTGCCGCCGGCCCCGCCCGCCCCGGGCCCTCCGTTGGGCCCGTTTCCGCCGGCGCCGCTCCCGCCGGCACCGCCACCGCCCGGCCCACCGGACCCGCCCGCGCCACCGCCCGGCCCACCGCTCCCACCGCCACCGTTGCCCCCGCCGCCTCCGCTTCCGCCAGAGCCGCAAGGCGGGCCCCAGCAGCGGTCGTCCATGATCTGCTGCGCTTTCAGCCCATACTGACGGATCGTGAGGGCGGCGGCGACGCCGCCGACGGCGTTCGCCGCGTTTGTATAGCCGGCGCCGGCACCCGCGTTGGCCAGAAGCTGGCCCGCCGAAAACCCGCCGTACTCCCCGACGGCCGTTGCCGTGCTCGGCTCGATGTCCGAGCCGTAGTAGCTGTTGAAGCGGGCTCCCTGGTCGTACTGCGCGATGAGGTCGTCGATGGACTCGTCCTGAATCAGCGGCGGCTGGTCGCGGGGGTTCCAGTCGTTGTCCGGCCCGGCGTCGCGCGCGGCATCGGCCACGAACGGCGTGCGGGGCGCGTGCGCGCCCTCGGGCGGGTAGGCAGAGACGTAGGCCCCAAAAATGCCCCACATCAGGCCGTAGTTGAACGGGAGGCCGTCGGCAAAGTCGCCGGTGTA
>DASVSE010000217.1:0-3110 GCA_036388235.1 Rubricoccaceae bacterium
GGGCGCTCACGATCGCGCGGCGTGCAGCGCGGAGCCGCTCGCGCTGGGCGAGCAGCGTCGGGATGTCGATCTCCCCGCCGCGGGAGGCGAGGTCGAGGAGTTCGTCGTTGGTGGCCAGCTCGGGCTCGATCGCGGCGAAGCGGCTCAGGACGCGCTCGGCCTGCTGGGCGCGGATCAGGGCCGCCCCGGCACCGGCAGCGGCCTGGTAGACGACCGTCTCGGCCTCGGCCTGGCGGAGCAGGAACTCGGCCTCGGCACGGGCAACCTCGCGGCCGCCCCCGCCCCCGAACGGGAGCGGGATCGCCACGCCGAGGGTGAGTTCGGTCTCGCGCCGACCGAGTCGGAAATCGTCCCCGAACGGCCCGGCACCCTCGACGTCGTCCGGTTCGAAGATCCTCCCGCTCCGCTCAAGACCAGCGCGGACGGCGAACGTGGAGAAGCGGCGGGCCGAGCGGCGAAACGCGGCGTCGAGCGCGGCGGCGTCGGCCGTGCGCTGTGATGCGGCAACGTCGGGCCTGGAAGCGAGCAGCGTGGCATTCACGCGGGTTGGGATGCCGGGCGCGCGGCCGGGCGCGAGCGAGTCGCCTCGTGGCTCACGGACCAGGACTACGGGAAGGTCAACGAGCGACGGCACGACAGGGGCGGAACCGGGGGGGAGCGCAATGAGCCGGACGAGAGTGGCCTGCGCGAGCGCGACCTGCGCCTCGGCCTGGAACGCCTCGGCGGCCGTCGTGGCGGCGTCGGCCTGCGCAAGCCGGAGGTCAAGCTCGCTCACGTCACCGTAGCGGTAACGGAGGCGGGCCACGGCGACGAGCGTGTCGGCCGCGGCGAGCGCCTCGCGGGCGATACGCGCCGCATCCTGCGCGGCAGCCTGCTCGGTGACGGCGTCGCGGACATCGGCGACGAGCCCGAGCAGGACGACGCGCTGCTCGGCTTCGGCGACCGCGAACCGGCCACCGGCCGCCGCCTGCCGGGCGCGGCGGACGCTCGGACGCTCGAGCGTCTGTGAGACCGCCACGCCGTACGCCTCCGGGGCGGCGATCTCCCCGACGCCGAGGGCCGCGTCGGCCTCGAGCACGGGCGGCTCGGTGAGGAACGCGCCGGCCACCGCCTGCTCGGCGCGGGCGAGGTCAACGGCTGCCGTGGCCGACCGCAGCGCTGGGGCGGACGCGAGCGCCCGCTCGACGGCCACCACTTCGGAGAGCGTGCCCGCAGGCGTCCCCGCTGTCTGCGCGCGCGCAGGCATCCCCACAGCCATCAGCGCGAGCCCGGCCGCACCGACGCGGGTCGCTCGCTGGGCGGGTGCGCTGAGGCTCCGGCAAACCCACGCGAGGGCCACGACAAGGAAGGCAAACCACATGACGACAAGGACGAGCACAGCCAGGGCGAGGGTGTTGAACACAAACGTCGCCCCAGCAACCTGATACGAACCTGATCCCAACCTGATACTTCTGTCAGGTTAGGAGCTTCGTTGGGCGTTCGGTGTAGCCTCTCCACGTCTCTTTCCCCTGCCCCCGTGCGTCTCCTTTTGGTCGAAGACGAGCCGCGCCTGGCGGCCTCGCTCCGCCGCGGGCTGGAGGAAGAAGGCTACACAGTAGACCACGCGGGCGACGGCGTCGAGGCTGAGGCGCTCGCGAGTGGCACCTACGACGCGTTCGTGGTCGACTGGCGGCTTCCCCGCGGCGACGGGCGTTCGTTCGTGGCCAGCCTCCGCGCCGCAGGACGGACCGAGCCGGTCCTGATGCTGACGGCGCTCAGCGACGTCGAGCACCGGGTCGCCGGGCTCGACGCCGGGGCCGACGACTACCTCGCCAAGCCGTTCGCGTTCGAGGAACTCCTCGCACGGCTGCGGGCGCTGCTGCGCCGGCCTGCGCTGAGCGCACTCGAGACGGCCCCCGTGTTCGCCGGGCTTACGATCGATCCGGAGCGGCGGCGTGCGTCTCTTGATGGTCCCCGAGGCCAGGTCCGCCTGGAGCTGCGGCCCAAGGAGTACGACCTGCTGCGGCTGCTGCTACGCCAACCCGAGGCCGTCCTCTCACGGACCGTCATCGCGGAGCGGGTCTGGGGCGACTCCGTGTTCGTGAGCGACAACGCGCTCGACCGGGTCGTGTCGAGCCTGCGGCAGCAGCTCGCTGAGTCGTGCAAGGAGACAGGGGCGGACGGCCCGGAGATCGAGACGGTCCGCGGCGTCGGGTACCGCCTCGTGCCTGGCATCTGACGGCCCGGTGCGACCTTACCGTGCCCCGCCTGTTCTGCCCGTGACGCGTCACCCGCTCTCGATCTCGGTCCGCCTCGCGCTGTGGTTCGGGCTCACGCTGCTGCTGCTGCTGAGCGCGTTCGGGATCGTCGTCTACGGGAGCTTTCATGCCCTGCTGCACCGCGACTTTGACCGGCACCTCCAGCACGAGGAGCACGAGCTCATGCCGTACGTCGAGGTCGGGCCGTCCGGACCGACGTTCGAGTCGTTGGAAGGGCTCCGGTCGGTCGCATACTCGACCGACGGCGTGTTCGGGACGTACGTCCGGCTGCTCGGCCCAGCAGGTGAGGTCCGCTACCGGAGCCCGAACTTCGCGGGCCACGACGAACTCGAGGTCGTCCTCCCGGGCACACCAGAGACGGCCTCTGAGAGCAGGTCCTGGCAGGGCGAGCCGGCCCGGACCCGGACGGTCCCAATACGGAGTCAGGGGGGGCATCTGGCCGGCTGGCTGGAGTTGACCGGGTTTGAGTGGTCGCTCCACCACGGACTCCACCAACTTGCCGGCTCGCTCGCTCTCGGCGTCCTAGTTTGCGTCGCACTCGCGCTCGCGGGCGGGCTGTGGCTCGCCCGGCGGGCGCTCCGGCCCGTCGGGGCGCTCCGGACGGCCGCCGACCGCATGAGCACGGCAGACCTCTCGGCCCGGCTCCCAACCGAGTTTGGGGTCCACGACGAGCTGACCGACCTGGCTGAGACGTTCAACGGGTGGCTTGCCCGGCTAGAGGCTTCGGTCGTCCGTGAGCGGGCCTCGGTCGAACGGGAGCGCCGGTTCTCGGCCGACGCTGCCCACGAGCTGCTGACCCCGCTCGCGGCGCTGAGGAGCGAAGCCGAGGTCGCACTCCGCCGTGACCGATCG
>DASVSE010000218.1:0-1565 GCA_036388235.1 Rubricoccaceae bacterium
GTGTAGTCGGCGTCCGGGACGAGACCCTTGAGGCCGCGGTAAAGCGCCTTGTGCTCGAAAAAGAGGACCGGGTTGGGATCCAGGATCGCGGCGCGGAGCAGGCCTTTGGCGTCTTCGGGCGAGCCCGGGACGACCACCTTCAGGCCGGGGACGTGGCAGAACCACGCCTCCGGGCTCTGGCTGTGGAACGGCCCGGCCCCGATGCCTCCGCCGAACGGCGCGCGGACCGTCACGTTGACGGGCTGCCCCCAGCGGTAGTGCGTCGCGGCGAGGTTGTTGACGATCTGATTGAAGCCGCACGTGATGAAATCGGCGTACTGCATCTCGACGATCGGCGTCATGCCGGCCACAGCGAGGCCGAGAGCCGCGCCGAGCGCGCCGGACTCGATGATCGGCGTGTTGCGGACACGTTCGGTCCCGAAGCGCTCGGCGAAGCCGGCCGTGAGCTTGAATACGCCGCCGTACTCGGCGATGTCTTGGCCCATCAAGACCGTCCGCTCGTCGGCGTCCATCGCGTATCGGAGGCCATCCGAGAGGGCGTCGATGAATCGTGTCTCCGACCGGGGCGCATCGTCCGCCGGAGCAACGAGATGGAGTGCAGGGGCTGCAAAGACGTCGGCGTGCTCGCGCTCCGGCGTGCTGACCACCTCGGGTTGCGTTAGCGCCCACTCGGCGACAGCGTCAACGTGAGCGACGAGGTCGGCATCCAGTGCGTCGAGGTCATCCTCCGGCATGCCCTCCTCGACGAGACGGGCGCGGAAGCGGGCGACCGGGTCTCGGGGCGTCCAGTCGTCGAACAGACCTTGTGGGACGTACTTGACACCTGACGCCTCCTCGTGGCCGCGCATCCGGAAAGTCTTGGCTTCGACGAGCGTCGGGCCTTCCCCGGCTCGGGCGCGTTCGGCTGCAGTTGCGACGGTGGCCATAACGGCATCAAGGTCGTTGCCGTCCACGATCACGCCCGGCATCCCGTACCCGGCTGCGGCATCGGCGATGTTCTCGACCGGGACAGCATCGGCCGTCGGCGTCGAGAGGCCGTAGCCGTTGTTCTCGACGACGAAAATGACCGGCAGCTTCCAGACCGCGGCGAGGTTGAGCGCCTCGTGGAAGTCGCCCTCGCGCGTGGCCCCTTCTCCCGTGAAGGCGAGCGCGACGCTGTCCGCGGGCGTGTTCTCGGTCCCGCCCAGGCGCGCGGCAAGCCCGAAGCCGGTCGCGACGGGCAGCATCGCCGCGAGGTGCGAGATCATCCCGACGATGTGCTGCTCGGGCAGGCCGACGTGGAACGTCCGGTCGCGGCCCTTCGTGAAGCCGCCCTCGCGGCCCATCAGCTGGCAGAACAGGGGCCTCAGCTCGACGCCCCGCGTCGTCCAGACGCCGAGGTTGCGGTGCATCGGCAGCACCCAATCAGTCTCGCGCAGCGCGAGCGCGCACCCGACGGCGATGGCCTCCTGGCCATACCCCGAGAACCACTTCGAGAGGCGGTTCTGGCGGATGAGGCGCAGCATTTTCTCCTCGACCGCCCGCGGCAGGCGGAGGGCGCGGTACTGCGCGAGGCGGTCGACAGA
>DASVSE010000219.1:0-2508 GCA_036388235.1 Rubricoccaceae bacterium
GCCGTCACCCCAACCGACGCCGCATCCTTCCACGCGCGCTACGCCGTTCCAGCCAACACCCTCCTCGCCGTCTGGGGCGACTTCGACGCCGACGAGATGCTCGCGCGCCTGGAAGCCGCCTTCGGCGACTGGCAGACGCCCGCCGACTTCTCGCCCCCCGAGCCGCACCAGCCCGAGACCGTGGCGGGCCGCCGCGTCCTCCTCGTGGACCGCCCCGACGTGAACCAGTCGACAATCGTCCTGGGCCACGGCGGGACCGTCCGCCGCGACAACCCGGACTATCCCGCGCTCGTCGTGATGAACGAGATCCTCGGCGGCGGCTTCGCGAGCCGCCTCGTCCGGACCGTCCGGACCGACCTCGGGCTGGCCTACGGCGTCTCGGGCGCCTACTCGGCCGACTTTCTGGTCCCCGGCCTGTTCACGGCCGCGACCGCGACCCGCAGCGATGCGACGGTCCGCGCGACGCGCGCCGTCCTGGACGTCGCCGCTAGCCTCGCCACGACGCCGCCGAGCGAGGCCGAGCTGCGGCAAGCCAAAGACGCCTACCTCAACGCGTTCGTCTTCAACTACGCCAGCCGCGCCGACGTGCTCGGGCGGCAGCTCACGTATGCGGCCGTCGGCTACCCCGCCGGCACGCTCGAAGCGCTCCGCGCGGGCGTCGAGGCCGTGACGGCCGCCGACGTCTCGCGGGTCGCGCAGACGTACCTCCAGCCCGACCAGACCCTCGTCGTCGTCGTGGGCAACGCCGCCGACTTCGATGAGCCCCTGAGCGTCCTCGGGCCCGTCGAAACGCTCGACGTGACGATTCCTGCCGTCCCCGACGCCGGCACGGCGGCAGCCGGCCCGGCCGCCGTCGCCGCGATTGCGACCGCCCTGGGCGGCCGCGACGCCTTCGCCGCCATCCAGACGCTGCGGACCGAAGGCGAGACGACGGCCCTCTCGGGCGGGGTCGAAACGCGCATCGGCGTCACGACGGCTGTCCGCCTGCCAGCCGAGGGCCGGGCCGCGCTCGTCCGGACCGAGCAGCGCCTGCCCGGCGGGACCGTCACGATCGTCCTCGGCGAGGGCCAGGCCCGCGTCGTGGCACCCGCCGGGACGCAGGACGCGACGCCGGCTCTGGCAGCGGCCGTCCGCGCACAGCTGTTTCTCAGCCTCCCCTACCTGCTCTCGCAGGCCGAGACGCTCGAGGCCGAGACCGCTCCGGGCGCCGACGGCGCGCTCGTGCTGTCGCTTCTGCCGCCCGGCGAGGCCGCGCCGTACCGCCTCACGGTCGGGGCAGACGGCCGGCCGGCGAGCGTCGCGCTCACGCAGCTCACGACCGCCGGGCCGGTCGAGGTCGTCGTGCGGTTCGAGGACTACCGCTCCGTCGACGCCCCGGGCGGTGCGCTCCAGCTCCCGTTCCGCTATGTCCAGACCGTCGACGGCGCCCCGGCCGGGCAGACGCAGTTCTCGGCCATCGAGGTCGATCCGGACCTGCCCGCCGCCACGTTTACCGCTCCCTGAGTCAAGGCACCGGAGACGGCCCTCCTGCGCAGCGGCCTCCGTCTCGGTGCCCACGTCACGCACCGATGCGTCCTCGCCACTGGGCGTTGGTGTGCGGCAGGCGCAGCGCGGGCGAGGAGCGTCTAGCCCGCCATTGTTGACGCACCGCGACGGCCGGACGGTGGCGGACTGCTAGGTCCCGGTTCAGACGCGAATCTCGAACAGGTGCGAGAGCGCATTCGCGCGCGTCGCGATGTGAGCCCGGCCCGAGTTGCTCGTCCCCGTCGGGAGGCTCGTCGTGATACGCGTCGTGCCCGGGCGCTCACCCGCTGCCGTCCGGATCCAGCGCGTCTGGCCCGGCGCATTGGGGTCGTAGACGTCCAGCCGGGCCTCGACCCGCCCGGTCCGCTCAATCCCAAACACGACGACCTGATGGTTGGCGAACGGGTCTGGCGCGTCCCCCACGAGGCCGACGATCGCGGGACGGCCGGCCTGGAGTGTCCCGGTGATGCGGTCGAGTTCGCGAGCGAGCGCGGCCGCGAGTGGGGCGTCGCGTTGGCCTATCCGACGCGCGCGGAGCCATTCGGCGGCGAAACGCGCACCCGAGGCGCGCAACGTGCGCTCTTGGCGTTTCCGCAGGAGCGGGCGCATCGCGTCTGCCGTGAGCGCGGAGGTTGGCACGCGGCCGGCGGCGGGCCACCGCTCGACCGCTGCGAGCGCCATCCCGCCGCAGAGTCCGAACGACGGCCACCGCCGCGCGACGGACCGCACGAGCGCCCCTCCCAGCCCAGTCGCGCCGACGGCGGCGCCGGCGACGGCGGCAAGCACCGCTCCACGGCCTCCACTGACGGCCCCGCCCAGCGCTGCGGCACCGCTCACGGCGGCAGCCGAGACGGGCCGCAGGCGGCTCGACAAGGCGGAGAGATCGGCCTCGGACCACTCGAAGTGGTTCCGAAAGGAGAACCCGTCTCGGGCTGGTTCGAACGGCAGGCGGACCCCTGTTCCAGCGGTAGCTGGGGGTACGAG
>DASVSE010000220.1:0-2832 GCA_036388235.1 Rubricoccaceae bacterium
CGACAGGTGTGCGACCGCGCGTAGCAACGCGAGCGGCGGCCTCGCCGCCCGAGAAGAACGCCTCGACGGGAATCGTCGCGCGCTCCGCCGTGCCGTCGGCGAAGGACACCTCGACGGTCACCGGGAACACCATCGGCTGGAGCAACTCGACGTTCACGACGATGTCGTCACCTTCGGCACGCAGGTTGGCAATGGCGGCGTCGTAGCGCCCGGACTCGTAGAACCATTCGCGCCAGAACCAGTCGAGGTCCTCGCCCGAGACGTCCTCGATCGTCCGCATAAAGTCGGCGGGCTGGGGGTGCTTGTAGGCCCACCGCCGGATGTAGGTCTCGAAGGCCGCGTCGAAGCGCTCGGGACCGAGAACGACGTCGCGGAGCAGGAGCAGGCCCTTGCCGGGCTTGCGGTAGGCGAACCACCCGAGCGACTCGGGCCGCAGGCGGTCCGGATAGGTCATGATCGTCTGGTCCTGCGCGTAGGGCTCGCGGGCGAGGCGGGCCGTGCCGCGCCCGGTCGTGAGGCGGCGCACGCGCGTCGAGTCGCCCAAGCCGTAGCCCGCGATCGATGGGTCCTCGTTCTGGTCGTAGAAGGCCGTGTTCGAGAACGTGTTCATGAACGTGTTGAAGCCCTCGTCCATCCACGCATACCGGCGCTCGTCCGAGCCGACGATCATCGGAAACCAATTGTGGCCGAGCTCGTGGTCCACGACGCCGAAGAGGCTCTGCCCGCGGGCGTCGACGCCCGAGAACTGGAACATCGGGTACTCCATGCCACCGACGACGCCCGCGACGGAGATCGCGACGGGGTACGGGAAGGGGTACCAGCGCGAGTTGTTGAGAATCGAGGCGCGCCCGAAGCGCGTCGCCTCCTCCCAGCCGGGGTTCTCGGACGTCCCGATGCCCTCGGCTGGGTACGCGCTCTGGATCAGGACCTCGTTCGTCGTGCCATCCTCCTGGCGGACGGCCGCGCCGGCGGCGTCGAGGATGAAGGCATTCGATGCGGCCCAGGCGACGTCGCGGACGTTCTCGGCGCGAAAGCGCCACGTGGTGCTTCCCGAGCGGGCCGCGCTCGCGGCCGGCGTCCCGACCTCGCCGGGCGAGACGACGTAGACGCGGCTCGTGGACGTGCGGGCACGGGTCAGGCGTGCCTGCTGTTCGGACGTAAACACATCGTCCGCGTTGACCAAGTCGCCCGTGCCGACGACGGTCATCGTGGCCGGGACCGTGACCTCGTACTCGAAGTCGCCATAGCCGAGGTAGAACTCGCCCTGGCCGAGGTACGGGAGGGCGTTCCAGCCATTCACGTCGTCGTAGACGGCGACGCGGGGGTACCACTGCGCGATCTCGTAGACCGTCCCCTTCGCCGTTTCGAGGCGGCCCATGCGGTCGGCTCCGTACTCGGGGACGACGAAGGAATAGGGGACCGTGATCTCGACCGTCCCGCCATTCGCGGCGAGGGGCTCGGGCAGGTCGAGCCGCATCCGCGTGTCGTCCACGCGCGGCGCGACGGTCCGCCCGTCGACGGTGACGGCCCCGAGGCGGTAGCCGCCCTGGGCGAATGACCCACGCCAGCGGCTCGTCGGGGGCGTCCGGAGTGCGCCGCGCGAGGCGGACCCGAACAGGTTCTGCTCAAGGTGCATCCACACGTAGGGCAGCGTGTGGGGGCTGTTGTTGGTGTAGCGCAGCGTGACCGAGCCGGTGACGGTGTGCGTCGCCGGGTCGAGCGCGGCCGTGATGCGGTAGTCGTTGCGGTTCTGCCAGTAGCCGGGGCCGGGGCGGCCCGAGGCGTCGCGCTGGGCGGTCGGGGCTGGGAGCGCGAGCGGGGCGAAGACCGGCGCCAGGTCGGGCCCCTCGAGCGTCTGGGCGATGGCGGGCGCGAGCGCCGCTCCGGCGGCGAGCAGCAGGGCGAGTAGAGACCGGGTCATGCGGCGCGAAGGGCGGGGTGCTAGAAAATACGCACCGTCTGGCGCACGGCGCATCGGGAGCGACCTGGCAAACGCACGAGCGCCGCCGCTCCGTGTTGGAGCGGCGGCGCAGCGTGCCGGTGGGGCAGGGCGGCTACTCCTTGCCGCGCTCGAAGGTGTCCACGCCGCCGCGGTCGGAGCGCGTGAGGTCGTCGCCGTCCGAGGCCGGGCCGACGCCGAAGGCCTTCTTGCCCTTGGAGCCGGGCGCGGCGTTGGAGCCGAAATCGTCGCCCCAGTCGAAGTCCATCGCGGGATCGGTGGGCGGCGTGCGGGGCGTGAGATCGTCAGCGCGGTCAGTCGAGTCCATGGCGGCAGGGCAAAGCCCGGTGGTGTCGCATGGATTCGCCGGACGAGGCGTGAGGTTGCAGCAGGTCTCGGGCAGCACGCTCCTTTCAACCCGGCTTCACATCCCGCGGTGGCCTCGCAGCCGTCACGAGAGGACGCCATCGACGGGCTGGACCGGGTCGGGAAGGCGCGTCTCGCCGATGCTCTGGCGGAGGTTGATCTCGATGGTCGTCGCGAGCGCGGTGACGGGCGTGTCGCTTGCGCTGCCCTCGAACGGGTAGCCGATGCGCGCGCCGATGTCGTCGAGTCCGAGCAGGATGACCGACAGCACGAACGTGGCGACGGGTGTGAACGAGCCCAGCTCCTGGACGGTCGCGAAGGGGCCGAGAAAGCAGTATCCGTTCACGAGCAGGCGCGGGAGGTACTCGTACTGTCGTGGCAGGGGCGTGTTTTTGATCCGCTCGCAGCCGCCGAGTAGGGCCGTGAGGTCCGTCAGCGTCCGGTCCAGGGCGGTCGCGTAGTAGGGCCCGCCGGGTGTGGAGCCCCACGCCGCCCCCAGCCGGACGCCGAGGCGGTGCAAGATCGCG
>DASVSE010000221.1:0-4896 GCA_036388235.1 Rubricoccaceae bacterium
GAGCACGAGCCTGCGCTACAAGCACGGCCGCAACCTCAAGGCCGACGCCTCCGAAGCCATCTTCGTCCGCGAGCCCGAGACGTACGGCCTCCCGCGGCTGGGCATCAACGAGAACTACATCTTTGCCCGGAGCGACAGTTACTTCGTCTACCCGACGAACTACAACCGCTACGTGAACCAGTACCGCGACTCGTTCCAGCACGGCGGCGTCTCGCTCGAAGAGTGCCTGCTGCCTGTCGTCACGCTTCGCCCGAAGGGCTAAGGAAAGCGATCATCCCGCCGTGTGCCGAGCGACGCCCGGCACACGGCGGTCCGGTCATTATCGCGCCTGCCGGCTCTCGGAGAGGCGGCGCCCGAACGAGACCGCGAAGCCGAGGCCGAGCACGATCGTCCCGAGCCACAGCATCGACAGGAACGGCTTCTCGTACGCCTGCACGACGACCCACTCGGGCTCGGCCGGCGTCGCGCCCTCGGCGACGAGCTTGATCGCGCCCTCGTCGATGACCATGCCCACGAATGCGAGGCCGAGCCCCCAGTCCGTCGCGCGGTTCTGGACGAACAACTGCCGGTTCTGCTTGTCGATGACGTAGACCGGCCGCAGCAGGCGCGTCTCGCCCGTCCGCGTGTTGCGCACGTCGAGCTTGGCCGCGATCGCCATGTCGACCGAGTCGCGGCTGAGGCCGACCGCATCGAGGTCCACCTCCAGGTCATAGCCGGTGAACCGGACGACGTAGGCACCTTTGTTCTCCCCTGCATCGAGCACGAGCGAATCGCCCTGCGCCAGAACGGCTTCTTCGCCGGCCTCACCGGCCGGGTTGGCGCTCATCGCCGACGGGAAGACGGCGACGTACAGGTCACGAATCGCCCCTTCGCGGACGTCCGGGTGCTGGATCCACTGGTCGCGGCCATCTTTGTAAACCACGTTGCGCGTCTGGAACGACTGCCCGCGGCGGTCCGTGACGTCCATCACGTAGACCGGCCGGCCCTCGGCGTTGACCTCTTGGCCGGTGTACGTCCACTCGTAGCCGTCGGCCTGGACGGTCTCGCCGAGCGGGACGACGATGTTCTCACGCGAGCCCTGGATGTCCGTCCCGTTGTTATCTGAGATCGGGTCGTTGAAGACGCCCGAGGCAACGATGCCGAGCAGCATCAGCCCGAACCCGACGTGCGTGAGGCTTCCGCCGACCATCTTGAGGTTGCCCCGCCCGACGCGCCACATCACGATCGCGTTGCCGAAGAGCGTAAAGAAGGCCGCGAAGAGGAGGAGCAGGAGCAAGAGGCTCGTCCCGTGCGACTGCCAGACGGCCGTGACGGCGGCTGGGATAAAGCCCGCCGAGGCGGTCTGCGCGCCCGCCGCGGCTGCCGGGGCCGGCTGAACCGTGAGCGGCACGAACGGCGTGAACAGGACCACGGCGGCCGTCGCCGCGACCGTGAGCGCGACCGGCCGCAGCAGGACGCGGTTCACGTCCTCGACGGACATCGTGCGCCACCAGAACGTCTGGCCGAGACCCGCAAGGAACGCGATGGCCACGCCGAGCGGCAGCGTCCACGTCGTGTAGAACGCCGAAGGGACGGCGCTCGGGTTGTTGCGGAAGACCTTGCCCAGAATCGGTGCCGACGTCCCCAAGGCAATCACGATGCCCGTGATCGCGAGCAGGAGCGCACCCGTGAACACCATCGACTCGCGGCTGAGCGAGGCGGGCGCCTTGGTCGGGGCCGGCAGGTCTTGCCAGCGCCACGCGAGCAGCCCGAAGCCGAGCACGCCGATGGACGCGATCCACAGCAGCAGCTGGTTGTACAGCCCGAGGTCCACAAATGAGTGGACCGACACGTCGCCGAGCACGCCCGAGCGCGTGAGGAACGTCGAGTAGATCACAAACTGGAACGCGACGACTGTCAGCACGAGCGCCGACTTGTGGCCGGCCGACATCTTCTTCTGGATCACCATCGCGTGCAGGCCCGCGACGGCGAAGATCCACGGGACGAGCGAGGCGTTCTCGACCGGGTCCCACGCCCACCAGCCGCCGAAGCTCAGCGTCTCGTAGGCCCAGTAGCCGCCCATCATGATCCCGATGCCGAGAATGCCCGTCCCGGCGAGCGCCCACGGGAGGGCGGGCCGCACCCACTGCGTGTAGCGCCGCGTGACGAGGCCCGCCGCCGCGAAGGCGAATGGCACCATGAGCAGCGTGAAGCCCGTAAAGAGCGTCGGCGGGTGGATGACCATCCACGGGTTCTGGAGCAGGTCGTTCAGGCCCTGCCCGTCGGCAGGGACGAAGCCAGCGACCTGGAGCATCGGCGCGTCGGGAAACTTGGCGGCGAGGCTCACGAACGGGCTTGCGCCGATGGGAAGCGGCCCGAGGTTCAGCCCGACGATCATCGACAGCAGAAACGCCTGGCACAGCGCCACGACGGCCATCACGACCGGAGCGAAGACGGTCTGCGCCTCGCGCGCCGCGCCCTCCCGGCCCGGCCGCGTCCACCACCGGATCAGGACCGCGCCAACCGTCGCCGTCATCATCGCCCACAGCAGGAACGACCCTTCTTGCCCGGCCCAGAACGACGAGAAGGTGTAGTGCCACGGCATCGCCCGGCTCGTCTGCTGGTAGACGTACGCCATCTCGAAGTGCCGCCCGAAGAGGCCGGTCCACAGCACGCCCGCGGCGACGGCGAGGCCTGCGCCCATCGTGGCCCACGACCATCGTCCAACCCGTGCCCACACCTCGGCGTCGGGCCGAGCACGGGCGGCGAGGACGAACGCGACGCCTGCCGCGAGCGAGGCGACAAAGGCGACGAGCAGAGCGAAGCTTCCAGCAGTGGCCAGCATGTCGGGTCGGGAGTCAACGTGGGAGGAAACGTACGCTGCCGACCCGTCGATTCGTGCGCGGCAGGCCGCTCCAGCGCCGTTTCCGCGCCGTCTTCCCGGCACGCCGCTCTGGAGCTGCACGCTGGCTCCGATGGCGACCTCCAGCGGCTCGCGTGCTGGACGCCTAGAGAAAATGACCGGGCGGTCACATTCTGAACCGTTCGTTCACACTGGGGCGAATCTTCGGGCGCCCGGGCACGTCCATGGCCGACTGCTCTCGCCCGCTGCGCCCGATGATTATCTCCGACTTTGCCATCAAGCGGCCGCTCGTCACGGTCGTCGTGATGCTCTGCCTCGTCCTGTTCGGGGTCTTGTCCTTGCTCCGCCTGGAGACCGACGAGTTCCCCGAGATCAGCCCGCCGTTCCTCATCGTCGGTGTGCCGTACCCCGGCGGGTCGCCGGACGGCGTCGAGCGCGAGATCCTCGACCCTATCGAGGAGGCCGTCCAGGGCATCTCGGGCGTGAACACGATCAACGGGACCGCGCTGGACAGCTATGCGCAGCTGTCCATCGAGTTCGAGTTCAGCAAGGACCCGCAGGAGGCGTCCAATGAGGTGCGCGACGCGATCTCGGCGATCCGGGCGGACCTCCCGTCCGAGATGGAGGAGCCGATCATCCGGCGGTTCTCGCCGAACGACTTCCCCATCGTCTCCATCGCGCTCTCATCTGAGACGCTCTCGACATCCGAGCTGACGCAACTCGCCGACAACGTCGTCGGCCGCGAGATCCGGGCCGTTCCCGGCGTCGCCCGCGTCGACATCGCGGGTCAGCGGAACCGCGAGCTGACGGTCAACCTCCGGCCGGACGCGCTCGTCCAGTTCGGCATCTCGCCGGCTCAGGTCGTCCAGGCGGTCCAGGGCCAGAACCTCGCCGCGCCCGTCGGCCGGCTCAACGGGAGCGCGTCCGAGCAGACGATCCGGCTCGAAGGGCGCCTGGCCGACGTCGAAAGCTTTTACCGCATCCCCATCGGGCAGGGGAACGACGGCCGCGTCGTGTACCTCGGCGAGGTCGCGACGGTTGAGGACGGGTCCGAGGAGGCCCGGACGCTGGCGCTCTACAACGATCAGGAGGCCGTCGGGATCGATATCGTCAAGTCGTCTGATGCCTCGACGACGACCGTCGCCGGCGAGATCGTCGAGCGGATGGACCGCCTCGAAGCCGGCCTCCCCGCAGGGACCGAGATGAACCTTGTCCGCAACTCGGGCGAGCGCGTGGGGGACTCGGTGAGCAACGTGGTCGAGACGCTCGTCGAGGGGCTCTTCCTGACCATCCTCGTCGTGTTCGTCTTTCTCAACTCGTGGCGGAGCACCGTCATCACGGGTCTGGCCCTCCCGATCTCGATGATCGCGTCGTTCATGGCTGTCTACCTCGCCGGGTTTACGCTCAACACGATGAGCCTGCTCGGGCTCACGCTCGCCATCGGCATCATCATCGACGACGCCATCGTCGTCCGTGAGAACATTGTCCGACACGTCGAGATGGGGAAGAGCCACTTGCAGGCGAGTATCGAGGGGACCGACGAGATCGGGCTCGCCGTGGCCGCGACCACGTTCTCGATCGTCGCCGTCTTCCTGCCCATCGCGTTCATCTCAGGCATCGCCGGGCAGTGGTTCCAGCCGTTCGCGCTCACCATCGCGACGTCCGTTCTCGTCAGCCTCTTCGTCTCGTTCTCGCTCGACCCGATGCTCTCGGCCTACTGGCCAGACCCCCACGTCGCCGAGGACAAGAAGAACGTCGTCACGCGGACGCTCGACCGGTTCAACGCATGGTTCGACCGGCAGGCGCACAAGTACCGCTCGGTCGTCGCGTGGGCCCTCGACCATCCGGCCATCGTCGTGCTCTGGGCGTTCGCGAGCCTGTTTGCCGCCATCGCGCTGCCCATGAGCGGAATCGCCGCGGCCGGGCTCGTCGTCGTCGTCGCGGCCGTCCTCTCGATCGCCCTCAAGCGGCTCCCGAAGCACTGGTACGTCACGGCCCCCATCATGCTTGCCGCGCTCGTCGGGATGGGCGCGATGATCGCGATTGCGCCGGAC
>DASVSE010000222.1:0-4286 GCA_036388235.1 Rubricoccaceae bacterium
GCCTGGCCCGTCCACGCCCCGCGCTTCGACGCTCTCTTCGACGCGATGGCGTAAGCGGACGGGGCGCCCGTCGCGCCGCGGTGTTTCCTTGCGGCCCGCTCTCCGCTCCCGATGGCTGGCCTCCCGACGCTCCGCCCCACGGTCTTCTGGCGTGTCGCCGGCGTGCTCGTCGGCGTGCAGGTCGCGACGGCCCTCGTCGCCGTTGCCCTCAGCGCGGCGTTTGCGAGCGCGCGCAGCGAGCGCCTCGTCCGCGGCACGATCGAGCTGCGCCTCGACGCCCTCGCCGAAGAGGTCGAGACGCGCGCCGCAACCGACGTCTTCGGCGGCCTCCAGGTCCCGGCCCGCTTGCGGCTCGACCTTCCGACGCGCTTTCCCGACCCGCTCGCGATTCTCGACGCCCGCGGCGCGGTCGTGGACACGTTCGGCGCCGGCGGGCATGTCCCGGCCGTTCCCCGGGCGGCCATCGCCGCCCTGGACTCGGCGCGCATCGCCGTCGTCACCGATGGGGCCGACGGGTCGTGGGCGCTCGCGCCCCTGCTCGCCCCCGACGGACTCCCCGCCGGCGCCCTCCTCGTCCGGCCGCTTACGCTCACGCTCGACGAAGAACTCCGCGAGACGCGCGAGGCCTTCCAGACGGCGACGCTCGTCACGACGCTTCTGGCCGCGCTCGTCGCGCTCGGCCTCGGCGCCGCGATGACGGCGCGCCTCGTCCGGCCCCTCCGCCGCATGACCGCCCGCGTCGAGCGCCTCGGCGCGGGCGACTTCGCGGGCCGCCTGCCCGACGGGGGACCCGACGAGATGGGGCGGCTCGCCGCCGGCATCAACGACATGGCCGCGCGCGTCGAGGCGTCGATCGCGAGCCTGCGGGCGACCGACCGCCTCCGCCGCGACCTCGTCGCCAACGTCGGGCACGACCTGCGGACGCCGCTCGCCGCCCTGGCGGCGGGTCTGGAAGAGGCCGAGCGTCTCGCCGCCGAGGGCCGAACGGCCGAGGCTGCCGCGGCCCTCGCCGACGCCCGCCGGCAGGCGGCCGGGGCGACGGACCTCGTCGCGGACCTGTTCGAGCTCAGCCTGCTCGACCGCCCCGAGGCGCCGCTCCGGCTGGCGCCGGTCCCCCTCGGCGAACTCGCACACGACGTCGCCGGACGGTTCGAGCGGACGTTCGCCGCGGCCGGCGTCGCGTTCGTGCGCGACCTGCCCCCCGGCCTGCCCGTCCTCGACGCCGACGGCGCGCGCCTGGTGCGGCTCCTTGCGAACCTGCTGGACAACGCTGAACGCCACACGCCTCGGGGCGGGACGGTCACGCTGCGCGCCCGCGCCGAGGCCGACGCCGTCGTGGTCGAGGTCCAGGACACTGGCGTCGGCATCGCCGCCGACGACCTGCCGACGGTCTTCGAGCGCTATGCCCGCGGCACGACCGCCCGCACGCGGGGCGTCGAAGGCACCGGCCTCGGGCTCGCCATCGCGCGTGCGGTCGCCGTCGCCCACGGCGGGACGCTGACGGCCGCCAGCGAGCCGGGCGCCGGCACCCGGTTCACGCTCTGGCTTCCACGTGCGAATAATTTAGCATCGGCGGAGAACGAGGCCCCGCTCTCGGTACTTTGACGGCCGATCCAGCCGTTCCGACGTTCTCGCACACGTGACCACTCCTATGCGTATTTCGACCGTCTCGCGCCGCTCGTCGGTACTTGTCGCCCTTCTGGTGCTGTCGACGGGCTGCGTCACGGCGCAGCCGGCGCCGGCCGCCTCCCGCTCGGCCGCCACCCAGCCGGCCGCGTCCCGCCTGACGCTGGAGAAGCTGTTTGCCAGCCCCGACTTTTTCGGGACCGCCTTTGAAGGTGGTCGCTGGGCCGACGCCGGCGCCGTTCTCCGCTCGCTCGACACCGACGAGGCGACCGGTACGACGAGCCTCGTGGAACTGGACCTGACGACGGACCGGCGACGGACCCTCCTCGACGGCGCGCGCCTCGTGCGGCCCGACGGCGAGGGCGTCCTCACCGTCGAGGACTACGCGTACTCGGCCGACGGCACCAAGGCGCTGCTCTTCACGGACTCCGAGCGCGTCTGGCGCCTCAACACCAAGGGCCTCTACTATGTCGTCGACCTCGCCTCGGGCGAGGTGACGCCGGTCGCAGACCGCGCGAAAGGCCTCCAGATGTTCGCCAAGTTCAGCCCGGACGGCCGGCAGGTCGCGTTCGTGCGCGACCGCAACCTGTTCGTGGTCGACCTCGCGACGGGCCAGGAGCGCGCCCTCACGACCAACGGAGCGGCCGGGACGATCATCAATGGCACGTTCGACTGGGTCTACGAGGAGGAATTTGGCCTCCGTGATGGCTTCCAGTGGTCTCCCGACGGCCAGCGTATCGCCTTCTATCAGCTCGACGAGTCCGCGACCCGCGACTTCCAGATCACCAACCTCACCACGCTCTACCCCGAGTACCAGTCGTTCCGCTACCCCAAGGCGGGCGAGGCCAACGCCGAGATCCACATCGGTGTGATCGACGTCGCGACGGGCGAGACGCGCTTTCTCGACACGGACACGTGGGGCTCGGGCGGAGCCGAGCACGAGTACATCGCCGGAATGGGCTGGACGCCGGCGCTCGCCGACGGCGGCTCGGACGTGTGGCTGCTGCGGCTGAACCGCAACCAGAACCACGTGGACCTGATGTATGCCGACCCGGCGGGGACGGCCGCGCGGACGGTCCTCTCCGAAGAGAATGACAGCTACATCGAGGTCGAGACGGGATTCTCGGACGTCGCGACGGGGACGATCACCTACCTCCGCGACGGCCGCCACTTCGTGTGGCGGTCGGACCGCGACGGGTACGGGCACCTCTACCTCTACACCAACGACGGCACGTTCGTGCGGCAGGTCACGCAGGGAGAGTGGGATGTGACCAACTTCCACGGCGTCGACGAGCGGGCCGGCGTGGCGTACGTGACCACGACGGCCGAGAGCCCGCGTGAGCGGCACCTCTACCGCGTGCCGCTCGCGGGTGGGACACCCGTCAAGCTCACACAGGGCGCGGGCTGGCACGACGTGGACGTCTCGCGCGACTTCGCCTACTTCACCGACACGTACTCGACGCGGACGACGCCGCCCGTAACGACGCTCCACCGCGCGACCGGCGAGCGCGTCTCCGTTCTCGACGACAACGCGGCCCTCATCGAGCGCCTCGCGGCCTACAACCTGCCGTCGCCCGAGTTCATGACGGTTCCGGCGGCCGACGGGACGCCCCTCGAGGCGTACCTCATCCGCCCGAGCACGTTCGACCCGAACCGGCGGTACCCCCTCCTCATCCACACCTACGGCGGGCCGGGCTCGCAGGAAGTCGTAGACCGGTGGGGCGGGACCGAGGCGCTGTGGCACCACTACCTCGCCGAGACCTACGGTGTCTTGGTGGCCGGCGTGGACAACCGCGGCACGGGCGGGCGCGGCAAGGCCTTCAAAACGCTCACGCAGAACCGACTAGGCATCCTCGAAGCCGAGGACCAGACGGCCGCGGCGCAGTGGTTCGGCCGTCAGGCCTACGTGGACTCGACGCGCCTCGGCATCTGGGGCTGGAGCTACGGCGGCTACCTGTCGCTGCTCGCGATGACCTACGGCGACGGGCCCGAGACCTTCCACGCCGGCATCGCGGTCGCGCCCGTCACGAACTGGCGGACGTACGACACGATCTACACCGAGCGCTACCTCACGACGCCGCAGCTTAACCCGACGGGGTACGACGCCGGCTCGCCGACGACATACGCGGCGAACCTGCGTGACGACCAGGAGCTGCTGATCGTCCACGGCGACGCGGACGACAACGTGCACGTCCAGAACACGATGGCGATGGTGGACGCGCTGCAGGCGGCGGGCAAGCCGTTCGAGATGATGCTCTACCCCGGCCGCAACCACGGCATCTACGGCGGGCGGACACGGCTGCACCTGTACACGATGATGACGCGTCACATCGCGCGGACGCTGGCGGATCAGGAGCTACAGGCGCAGCGCTAAAACACAGGCGTACATGTGGAAACGCGCCCGGCCCCATGGAGGGACCGGGCGCGTTTCGCGTTCGGGAGCGGACCGGCGAGCCGGGGCGGCCGGGATTACTCCTCGTCGGAGACGGTCCAGGCGGTTTCGCTGTCGTCCTCGAGCTCGACGCCGAAGTGCTCCAGCTCCTGGCCGGAGTCGGTGACGGCCTTGAGGTCCCAGCAGCCGGCCGGCATCGTGATCGTCGCGCCGCTGCCGGGCTCGAGGATGTCGACGGGGAGAAGGTCCTCGCCCCAGGTGTCCTCGT
>DASVSE010000223.1:0-3205 GCA_036388235.1 Rubricoccaceae bacterium
CGCTTTCGCCGCGCCGTACCTCGCGCACCTCGCGCTGTTCTTCGGGTACCCGCTCGCGTTCGCCATCGTCCTCATCTTCCACCGATGGGACGTGGTGACGCCGATGGAGTGGATCGGGACCGGCAACCTCGTCCGCCTCGCGTCCGACGACCTGTTTGCGCGCGCGATGCTCAACACGGGCATCTTTCTGGCGCTCCACATCCCGCTCCAGATCGGCGTCGCGCTCCTCTTTGCCGAGCTGCTCAACGGCAAGCTCCGCGGCCGCGCCTTCTTCCGGACGGTCTATTTCCTGCCCGTCGTCGTGTCGGGCGTCGTCGTCACGATCCTCTTCCAGCAGCTCTTCGCGTTCGACGGCGGCTACGTCAACGGCGTCATCGCGGCCTTGGGCGGGAAGGCCGTGCCGTGGCTCGTCTCGCCTGCGTGGGCGATGCCGTCGATCGCGCTCGTCGCGACGTGGAAAAACGTCGGGCTGTACGTGCTCCTATTTCTGGCAGGCCTCCAGAACGTCCCGCCGGAGCTCTACGAGGCGGCCGACGTCGAGGGCGCAACGCGGTGGCAGCGGTGGCGCCACATCACGCTGCCGATGCTCAACCCGATGCTCGTGACTGTTGTCGTGTTGTCGACGATAGGCGGGTTCTCGCTGTTTGTCGAGCCGTACGTGCTAACGGGCGGCGGGCCGCTCGGGAGCACGCTCTCGGGCCTGCTCTACATCTACAACCAGGCGTTCTACTTCAACCACATGGGCTACGCGGCGACGCTCGGGCTGGCGTTCGCCCTCCTCATCTTTGCCGTCGTCCTCGTCCAGCGCCGCGTCGTAGAAACCGATGTCTCCTAGCCCGCGCCTCCGGAAAGTCGTCGCGTACGCTGTCCTCATCATCGGGGCGGTCGTGTTCGCGTACCCGTTCGTCTGGATGGCGCTCGCGACGTTCAAGCCCGAGGCCGAGATCGCGAACCTCAACCCGTTCCCGACGGCGTGGACGGTCGAGAGCTACCGCCTCGTCTTCGGGTCGGTCCCGCTCGGCCGCGCGTTCCTCAACTCGGTCCTGGTGACCGGCTGCGTGACCGCCCTCGCGCTCGTGTTCGGGTCGCTCGCGGCGTACGGCCTCTCGCGCCTCGAATGGCGCGGCCGCGACACCGCCTTCTCGGTCATCCTGTTCACGATGATGGTCCCGTTCCTCGTCCTCCTCATCCCGCTGTACACGCTCGTCGTGGGCTTCGGGTGGGCGGACAGCTACGCCGGGCTCGTCGTGCCGTTTATGATGAACGCGACGGCCGTGCTGATCCTCCGCCAGCACTTCGTGACGCTGCCCCAGAGCCTCGTGGACGCCGCCCGCATCGACGGGGCGGGTGAGCTGCGGATCCTGTTCGGGATCGTGTGGCCGGCGAGCGTGCCCGCGCTCGTCACGGCCGGCATCCTTGTCTTTATCGGGAGCTGGAACGAGGTCCTGTGGCCGCTCATGGTGGTCCGCCAGACGGACATGATGACGATGCCGCAGACCGTTGCCCTGTTCGCCGTCGGCGGCGGGGCCGAGGGGCGCCTCGGGCCCCAGCTCGCCGCGGCGCTCCTGCTCGCGGTCCCCATCATTCTCGCGTACCTCGTCTTCCAGCGGCGGTTCGTCGAAAGCCTCGCCACCAGCGGCCTCAAAGGATGACCCGGATTCTCGGCCTCACGTCTCTCGTCCTCCTCGCCGGGTGCGCGGCCTCGCGGCCGACCGAGGCGCCCCCGCCGGTCCGGCCCGTGGCGCCTGCCGCCGCGGCAGCGATGCCCGCGGACCCCGCCGCGGTCGGTTTCAACCTCGCCCACCTCGACTTTCTGGGTGAAGACGTCGTCCTGGAGGGCGACACGCTCCGCCTCATCCACATCTACTCGGAGGCGCCCGACTGGCGCTTCGTCGGCGACAGCGACGAAGGCATCTCGTGCGTGGACGACGTGGCGCGCGCGGCCGTCGTGTACCTGCGGCACTTCGAGACGACGGGGTCGGAGCGCTCGCGGCGGACGGCCGTGAAGCTGCTCCGGTTCGTCCGCCACCAGCAGGCGCCGTCGGGCCTGTTCTACAACTTCGTCTGGGACCGCACGCTGCGCCCCAACACCGACTTCCGGACATCCGTCGCGACCGACGTCTCGTGGTGGACCGCCCGCGCCGTCTGGGCGCTCGGGACGGGCGCGCGCGTCCTCGCCGCAGCCGATCCAGACGAGGCCGCCGCTGACCTCGCAGCCGTCCGCCGAGTCGAGCCGCACCTCGACGCGCTTCTCGCCCGCGACGGCGAGACGGCCGACGAGGGCGGCCGCCCGTTTCCGCAGTGGCTCGTCGCGCAGACCGGCGCCGACGCGACGTCCGAGCTGCTGCTCGGCCTCGTGGACGTCGAGCGGACGGCGCCGACGGTCGCCGGCACGCGCCGCGCGCAGCGCTTCGCCGACGGCCTCGCGCGCCTCCGCTTCGGCAGCCTTGCGGCGAGCCCGTGGGGCGGGCACGCCTCGTGGTCCGGCGGCTGGCACGGCTGGGGCAACAGCCAGACGATGGCCCTCGCGGCGGGGGCGCGGGCCGGGGTCCTCCCACCTAGCGCCCTCGCGAGCGCCGCCGCCGAGGCCGAGACGCTCTACGCGCACCTACTCGTCGAGGGCTGGCTCCACGAGATCACGTACGAAACGAGCGCCGAGCGCGCGTTCGAACAGATCGCCTACGACGTGCGGCCCGCCGCCGTCGGGCTCGCCCGCCTCTACGACGCGACCGGCGACGCCGACTACGCCGTGATGGCCGGCCTCGCCGCGGCCTGGTTTGCGGGCGACAACCCCGCGGGCATCGTCATGGCCGACCCCGCCTCGGGCCGCGGCTTCGACGGCATCCTCTCGCCCGAGCGCATCAACCCCAACGCCGGCGCCGAGAGCACGGTCGAGGCGCAGATGACGCTGCTCGAAGTTGGCCGGCTCGCGGCCGCCGCCCCGTGGATGCATGCCCGCGGCGCCGCGCCGCAATCCGCGACCGCGCAGGGCCGCGCGCTCCGCTACCGCGTCTGGACCGCCCCCGACGGCCGCCGCGCGGTCGTCGTGCTGGACCCCGCCGCCGACACGTCCACGCTCCACGTCGGCCCCGCCGCCGACGCCTTTCTCGCCTCTCTCGACGCATGACGACCGCCCCACCCGTCACCGACCGCACGTCCGACCGGTCAGCGCGCCCTGACCCGACTGCGGTCGCCCTGTTCTCCC
>DASVSE010000224.1:0-7722 GCA_036388235.1 Rubricoccaceae bacterium
TGCGCCGGGCTGCTTGTACTCCGCCGCGCGCCCGCGTTCGTCGGCCTCGCCATCCTCGCGCTTCTCGCCACGGCCGACCTGTGGGGCGTCGGCCGGCGCTATGTCTCCGACGAGTCGCCCGCGCTCCAGCGCCGCCGCGACGTCGCGGACGTGCTCCGCGCGCAGCAGACGGAGGCGGACCGCTTTCTGGCTGAGCGCGCCCGCGAGGCCGGCCCGGGCACGTTCCGCGTCCTCCCACAGAACCCGAAATCGACGGCCGGCCCGTCGGCCTACGCCGAGTCGGTCGGCGGCTACAACGGCGTCCGTCTGGCCAATGCCGAGGCGTATCTCGACGAGACGCTACCCGACGCGGAGACGGGCTACAACCTGGGCGCGCTCCGGCTGATGGCCGTTCGCTACGTCGTCGCCCAGGGGGCGATCCCAGGCCTCCGGCCCGTCTTCCAGGACCCCCAGACGGGCCTGGTTGTCTCCGAAGACTCGGCCGCCGCTCCGCGCGCCTACCTCGTCGACCGCGCCGAGGTCGTGCCGGATGCCGCAGCCGTCCGCGAACGCGTCCGCAGCCCGCAGACAGACCTCACCCGGACGGCCTTCATCGCCGCCGAGGTACCGGGCGTCTCGGCAGCAGCCCTTTCGGGTGCCCCAGCCGACTCAGGCCGCGCGAGCGTTCGGCTTGACCGCTTCAGCCCCGACGAAATCGTGTGGCGCGTCCGGACGGACCGGCCGCGGCTCTTCGTCGCGAGCGAGGTCTACTACCCGGCCGGCTGGACGGCGACGGTCGGAGACGACCAGGCGCCCATTGTCGAGGTCAACGGCCTCGTCCGCGGTGTCCCCGTTCCGGCCGGCGACCACATCGTCACGATGCGGTTCCGCCCCGAGGTACACCGTGACAGCGTCCTCGTCTCGTGGGCGGCCTTCTTCATCGCGTACGGCGGCGCGCTTGCGCTGGCGAGTCTGCTCTGGCTCCGCCGCGGCACCCCGGCGTGAGCGCCGAGCCGGCGGCGGGGGCGGAGGGAACGGACGTCGCGCTGGCCGTGCGGTCTGCCCGTCCGCTCCGGCTGCTCGTCGTCACGTATTACTTCCCCCCGTCGGGCGGGGCCGGCGTGCAGCGCCCGACAAAGTGGGTCCGGTACCTGCCCGCGGCCGGCGTCGAGCCGTCCGTGCTAACCGTTCGCGCAGGCGCCTACCCCGCGCTCGACGACAGCCTTGCCCGCGACGTCCCGCCCGGAACGGTCGTCGTGCGGACTCCGGCACCGGACCCGTTCGGCCTCTACGGGCGCCTCACGGGCCGCTCGCGCGGCGAGGCGGTCGCGGCGCGAACCGGAACGGTCGGGCAGAGCGCCTCCGCGCCTGAACGAACCGCGCGGTGGGTCCGCGCCAACGTGTTCGTGCCCGACGCGCGCGTCGGATGGGTGCCGTTCGCCGTTCGCGCTGCCCGGCGGATGCACGCCGCACACCCATTCGATGCGGTGCTCACGACGGGACCTCCGCACTCGGCGCACCTGGTTGGGCGCGCACTCGCGCGGCGGACCGGGCTGCCATGGATCGCAGACCTGCGGGACCCGTGGACGGACATCCACTACACCGACGCTCTGGCGCGTAGCGCCGCCGCGGCCCGTCTCGATGCGCGGCTCGAAGCGTCCGTCCTCCGCGAGGCAACGGCCCTCATCACCGTCACCGCGCCCCTGCGCGACGCGTTCGAGGCGCGGGCTGGGCGGGCCGTCGCCCTGGTCCGCAACGGCTTCGACCCGGCCGACTTTGAGGCGCCCGCGCCCGCGCTCGGGGCACCGTGGCCATTCGAGGCGCTCTACGCCGGGACGCTCTACGACGTCCCGCACGGCCTCGTCGGCGCTCTCGCTCGCCTCCGCCGTGACGGACTCGACATTCCGCTGCGCATCGTCGGGGCTGTGCCCGAGGCGCTGGCCAGGGAGGCCGCGCGTCTCGGTGTCGGCGACCTGGTCCAGGCGGAGCCGCCGCTGCCACATGACGCCGCCGTCGCGGCGATGCGGGCAGCGGGGGTCCTCGTGCTCACCGTCGAGCCGTGGAGCTACGCCGCAGGCGTCGTCCCAGGCAAGACCTACGAGTACCTCGCCTCGGGCCGCCCGACACTCGCCCTCGTCCCGGCCGACGGCGACGCCGCGGCTGTGCTCCGCGATGCCCGCGGCGGGACCGTCTGTGCTCCCGGTGACGCCGATGCCATCGCTGCCGTGCTCCGGGAGCACGCTGCCGCGTGGACGGCCCGTGCGCCCCTCGGCGGTGCTCCCGCTGAGGGGCTCGCCTCGTACGCACGCCCGGCCCAGGCTACCGCCGTCGCGGAGATCGTCCGCGCTGCCGTCGCCCGGCGCTAGCTTCCCCCGCGCCTTCGATTCCGATGCCCCAGACCACGCCGCCCAACGCTGCCCACGCGCGCCGCTTCGCGCTCACGCGCCGCTTCGTCGGTGAGACGCTGCCACCGCCGGCCCGACTGCTGGACCTCGGAGGCGACAACGTGTTCGCTGGCACGCTCCGTCAAGCGGGCTACACGGTCGCGAACACCGAGGGCGACCTCGACGACGTCCCCGAGGCCGCTGCTGCCGAGGCCGACGCCGTCACGGCCTTCGAGATCTTCGAGCACCTCGTCAACCCGCTCAGCGTGCTCCGCGCGGCGACGGCGCCGCGCCTGTTCGCGACGGTCCCGATGCGGCTCTGGTTTTCGAGCGCCTACCGCAACGCCACTGACCCATACGACCGCCACTACCACGAGTTCGAGGACTGGCAGTTCGACTGGCTGCTCGACAAAGCCGGCTGGACCGTCGTCCGGCGCGAGCGCTGGACGAGCCCGCCGACGGGGATCCCGCTCGGACTGAGGCCCCTCCTGCGGACCGTCACGCCGCGCTGGTACGCCGTCGAGGCGGCGCGGCGCTAGGCGATGGCGCTCCAGATCCTGCACCTCGCCGCGGCCCATGCTGCGACGGACCCCCGCATTGCCGAAAAAGAGTGCCGCGCCCTCGCCGAGGCGGGCCACGACGTCGCGTTTGTCGTCCCTCACGACCGCGACGAGTCGCTCGGCGGCGTCCGCATTCTGGGCGTGCCGCGGCCACGCAGTGGAAAGGAACGGATGGTCCACACGACTCGGGCCGTCGTGCGCCGCGCGCTCGCTGAGGCGCGCGGGCGCGAAACCGTCTTTCACGTCCACGAGGCCGACCTGCTGCCGTTTGTGCTGCCGCTCGCCGCGCGTGGCCGCCGCGTCGTCTACGACGCCCACGAGGACACGCCGCGGCAGACGTTCCACCAGGCGTGGATCCCGCGCCCGGCGCGCCTGCCCGTCGCCGCGGCGTACTCGGCGCTCGAAACGCTCGCCGGTCGCCTCTGTACGGGCATCGTCGCCGCAACGCCGACGATCGCGGACCGCTACCCCGCACGCAAGACGACGCTCGTCCGAAACTTTCCGGTCCTCACCGACGCGCCCGACCCGCCGTTCGCGTCGCGCGAGGCGCTCGTCGCCTATGTCGGGGCCGTGACCGCGGCGCGAGGCGCGGATGAGATGGTCCGGGCCGCCGCGCTCCTGCCCGACGGCGCCCGCCTCGCGGTCGCCGGGACGCCGTTTCCCGCCTCGCTGCCCGAGCGCCTCGCCGGCCTGCCGGGATTCGAGCGGACCAGTCTGCTCGGCCCGCTCGCCCGTCCCGCCATCGCGGACTTGCTTGCCCGCGCCCGCGTCGGCCTCGTCGCGCTCCACGCGACGCCCCAGTACCGCGACGCCTACCCGACCAAGCTGTTCGAGTACATGGCCGCCGGCCTGCCCGTCGTCGCGACGGACGTGCCGCTGTGGCGGAGCGTCGTCGAGGGCGCGGGCTGCGGGCTGCTCGTGAACCCGCTCGATCCCACGGCCATCGCGGGAGCCTGCACGCGCCTGCTCACAGACGACGTACTCGCGGCCCGAATGGGCGCGGCCGGGCGCGAGGCGGCGCTCGCCCGGTTCTCGTGGCGCGGGGAAGGGGAGAGGCTCGTCCGCTTCTACGAAGCCCTCGCGGCCCGCCGCGCACCCGGCCAGCCCCGCCCCGCGCTCTGATGCTCGGCCGCCTTTTCCGCCAGAGCGGCATCTACACGCTCGCGAGCGTCGTCGGCAAGGCCAGCGGTTTCGTCGTGACGCTGTACTACGTCGACCCGCAGTACCTCTCGAAGGCCGACTTCGGGACGTTCGACTACCTGCTGTCGGTCCTGATGATCGCGCTCCTTGTGGCCGGAGCGGGCCTGCCGCTCGGCATTCTGCGCTTCGCGACCTCACGCGAGGTGCCCGAAGCCGACCGGGCGGCTGTCCCGATGACGGCTCTCGCCATCGCCATCGCGGCCTCTGGCGCCGTCGCCGCCCTCGTGTGGGCCGGCGCTCCTGAACTCGCCGAGTGGCTCCTGCGCGACGCCTCCCGAGCGGGCCTGCTCCGGACGCTTGCCCTCTACATCGTCTTCAAAACCGTCGCCGACGTGGCGTACCAGGAGCTCCGTCGCCGCGAGCGACCCGGACTCTACGTTGCGATGACGGCGGCGGAGATGTTGCTTCAGACGGGCGCAGTCGTCGTGTGCCTCGTCGTGTTCCGATTGGGGCTGGCGGGCATTCTCTACGGCTACCTCATTGCCGCGGCCGTCCTCGCGACCGTCTCGACGGGCATTCTCGTCGCACGCGTCGAACGGCGCATCAGCTGGGCGCTCGTCCGCCCGATGGTCGTGTTCGGGCTCCCCCTCGTGGTCTCCGGCATGGCCGGCCGCTTTCTGTACGCCGGCGACCGGTTCGTCATCCTGCACTTTCTCGAGCCCGACGCGAACGCCGTCTATGCATGGGCCTCGCGCTTCGGCGGACTCGTCAACGCGTTCCTGGTGCAAAGCTTCCAGATGGCATTCACCGTCCTCGGGCTCAAAGCGCTCGACGACGGCGGCGCGCCGGCCTTGCACCGACGCGCGTTCCGCCACTTTTCGGTCGTCGCCGGCTTTGCCGTGCTCGGCCTCGCGCTCGTCGTTGACGACGCGAGCCGTGTCGTGTCGTCCGACCCTGACTACTCGAACGTCTCGGGTCTCGTGCTGCTCATCGCGGGCGGCTTCGGGTGGTACGGGCTGTACTTCGTGACCGTCAACGTGCTGTTTGCAGCGGGCCGGACGCGGTCGGTTGCGGTCGCGGTTGGGGCCGCGGCTGCCCTCAATGCTGGCCTGAACTGGGTGCTCGTGCCGCGCCTTGGCATTGCCGGATCGGCCTTTGCCACGCTCGTCGCGTATGCCTCGCTCGCCGTGTGGACCGGCTTGCAGGCCGAGCGCATCAGCCGCGCAAACTATCCGTGGCGCGTGCCGGTCCTGCTGACGGCCCTCGTCGGCGGGCTGTGGGCCCTCGCCGGCCCAACGGACGCGTGGGAGCTGGGGCCACGGCTCGCGGCCCGCCTCGGGCTCCTGGCCCTCTATGTGCCTGCGCTCGTCGTGCTCGGCATCTACGGCCGCGACGACCTCGACGCTGGCGTCTCGGCCGCACGGGGGGCAATCCAGTCGGTTCGCGGCGAGGCGCGTTGACGCCCTCCGGGGCGGTGCTAGATTGGCCGTCCGGCCCCCGGTCCCGCGTGGCGGCCCTCACTCTCTAGAGCAGTTCCCATGGCAACAGGAGATTCCGGTTCCGCGCTCGGCATGGTCGAGACGAAGGGCCTCGTCGGCGCAATTGAGGCGGCAGATGCAATGGTCAAGGCCGCGCGCGTGACGCTCATCGGCAAGGAGCAGATCGGTGGCGGCTTCGTGACCGTGATGGTCCGTGGCGACGTCGGCGCCGTCAAGGCATCGACGGATGCCGGTGCGGCCGCTGCCGAGCGCGTCGGCGAGCTCGTCTCGGTCCACGTCATCCCGCGGCCCCACGCCGAGGTCGAGGCGATTCTGCCGGGCTGACCGGTGGCCGACCCTACACGCGGCACCGCGCCGGCCGGCATCCCGCCCGGCTCGGCTCTTGGGCTCGTCGAGACGCACGGCCTCGTCGCGGCGATTGAGGCCGCCGACGCCATGCTCAAAGCGGCCGACGTGACGCTGGTCCGCAAGCACCGCGTCGACCCGGGCATGATCTCGCACATCGTCGTCGGCGAGACGTCGGCCGTGCAGGCGGCCGTCGATGCGGGGGTCGCAGCTGCGCAGCGCCTTGGCCGGATCTACGGCTCGCTCGTGATCCCGCGGCCCTCCGACGACGTCTGGCGGGCGATGCTCGGCGTCGCCGTCGGTGAGTCGGCTAGTGCCGCCGCAGCGCCTGCCGGCGCGCCGCCCTCACCGGGCGACACGCGAGGGAACGGCACACCCGCTGACGCTGAGTCCGCTGGTGACGAGGCGACCGACACGACCGATGGTCCTGTTCCGGCGACGGCACCGCCGGAGCGCGACTACGATGCGATGCCAGTCCGCGAACTCCGCGCGCTCGCCCGCAGCCGCGAGGGGCTCGACCTGCGCGGCCGCGCGGTCGCGACGGCCGCCAAAGGAGAACTGGTCGCCGCCCTGCGCGCCGCAGACGCCCGATGACCGCGGCGACGCGCGGCGGCCTGCCGCGCGCCCTGCGCCGGTCATCGGCTGGCGACGGTCCAGAGGGGCCCAGCGTGGGCGCGATGGCCGTCTCGCTCGTGCTGGCCATCGGCCTCTGGTTCACGTTCGGTCTCCGCGAGACGTACGTCGTCACGGTGCCCGTCGCGCTGCGCATCGTCGGTGTGCCGGCAGGGTTTGCGTTGAGCGAGCCGCCGCCGTCCTCGGCCCGCGCGACCTTTCGCGGCGAGGGCTGGCGGTTGATGCTGCTCGCGCGCACCACGGCTGTCGTGTCGATCGACGCCGACGCGCCTGCTGTCGACCTGGAGCGGGCCGTGCTCGCGTCGGGCCTCTCGGCCAACCTGACGCTGCAAGGCGTGCGCCCCAAAACCGCCCGCCTCGCGCTCGACCGCGAAGCGCGCCGCCGCGTCCCGGTCCGCCTCGTCAGCGACATCCGGACGGCCCCGTCGTACGGGCTGCTGCGAGCGCCCCGCTTGCTGCCCGACTCGGTCGAGGTCGTCGGGGCCGCGTCGCTTCTGGACCGGCTGACGTCGTGGCCGACGGTCGCTCTCGTTCTTGACGACATCCAGACCCCGACGACCCGCACGGTTGCCCTCGCCGATCCGTTTCAGGGGCTGCTCACACCTTCCGTTCGCTCGACGACCGTGCAGGTGCCTATCGCCGAGTTCACAGGCGGCGAGCGCCTGCTTGAGGTGCGCGTCGTGAACGTGCCGGCTGGCATCGCGGCCGTCCGGACGGAGCCTGCCGTTCTGCGTGCGCGCTACCGCGTGCCGCTGACGGAGAACGACCTCTACGGGCGTGCCCGCGACGCGCCCGACTTTTTCGCCGTCGTGGATTACCGCGACATCGCCCGCGACACGACCTCGGGGACGGTCACGGCCGCTCCGCGCGTGCCGCGCGGCCTCGACGTGCGCGACGTGGCGCTGTCGCCGTCTCGCGTCGAGTACTTCATCGTCCGTCAGGCCGCTCCCTGACGCCGGCCGCCATCCGTCGCACCGAGCGGCGCGCTCTACTATGGGATTTCTGTTTCTCGCCGTCGCGTGCAGCCTCGGCATCGCGACCATCTTCAAGCTCGCCGAGCGCCGCGACTTGGACCGTACGGCCCTACTAGCCGTCAACTACGCCGCTGCCGCCGTGCGTGCTGTCGCCCTCGACGGCGCCACGGGGAGCCGTGTGCCGACCGGCGCGGTCGCCCTCGGGGTC
>DASVSE010000225.1:0-3256 GCA_036388235.1 Rubricoccaceae bacterium
CGGCCTGCGCGGCCGCGCGCGGGCCGAGAACGCGGCGCAGCGCCTCCGATCGCCGCCGGGCGGCGTAGAGCGCGAGCGCAACCGCTGCCGGCACGAGAGCGACGGCGAGGACGAGGAGCAGGGGCGAGCGGAAACTCATCACGGGACGCGGCGGAGGCGGGTGCCGGAGAGCACGGCTGCGGCCCCGAGGCACAGCAGGGCCGGCCACAGGGCAAGGCGGTACAGCTCCTCGACGTCCAGCAGGACGGTTTCCTCGATGCGCGTCGTCTCCATCTCGCCGATGGCCGAGTAGATCGAGCGCAGCGCCTCGGCATCGGTCGCGCGGAAGTAGCGCCCGCCGGTCGTCTCGGCGACGGCCCGCAGCGTGGTCTCGTCGATCTGGGTCGGCGGCGGGGCGAGCATCCCGCCGAACGGACTGGGCGATCCGCTGCCGAGCCCGCCGTCGCCGCCGACGCCGATGGCGTAGATGCGGACGCCGAGCGCGCGGGCCGCCTCCGCGGCCGTCTCGGGGTCGACCTGCCCTCGGTTGCTCTGGCCGTCCGTGAGCAGGATCAGGACCTTGCTCTGGGCCTCGGAGTCGCGCAGGCGCGCCGTGGCCGTCGCGATGGCGGTCCCGATGGCGGTCCCGTCCTCGATCGTGCCCATCTGAACCTCGCGCAGCATCGCGAGCAGAAACGGGTAGTCCAGCGTCAGCGGCGCCTGCGTGTACGCCTGCGCAGCAAAGACGACGAGCCCGACGCGGTCCGACGTACGCCCGCGGACAAACTCTGCGGCGACGGTCTTCGCGACCTCGAAGCGGTTGGGGACAAAGTCGTCGGCCTGCATCGAGGTCGACGCGTCGAGCGCGAGCACGATGTCGATGCCCTCGGCCGAGCGCGCGACCGAGGCGTCGCGCTGCTGTGGCCGTGCCAGCGCGACGACGGCGAGCGCGAGGGCGGCGAGGCGGAGGGCTCCCGGGAGCCACCCCAGCCGCGCCCACCCGACGGCCGGAAGCGCCGCCGCGTCGCCCGCGGCCGAGAAGCGGACGCCCTCGGCCTGGGCACGCCCGCGCCGACGCGCGTGCCACGCGAGCGCGGGCACGGCGGCGAGCAGCAGAAGCCACAGCGGCGAGGCGAAGGTCATGGGAGCGGGGTGGGGGAGACGCCGGCATCGGCGGGCACACCGTCGGATGCGGCGCCGGGTTCGGCGTCGGGCGTCGGGGCAGCTGTTGCCTCCTCGATGCCGGCGATGGCCGTCCGCGCCGTGTCGATGGCGCCGTCGGCGGCGGCGGGCGTCGGCGCGTGGCCGGCGTAGGCGACGAGGTCGGCGAGGGCGAGGGCGCGGCGCGCGTCCGCCCGGGCCTCGTCGGGAACGCGCGCGTTGCGTGCGAGGGCCTCGACGATCTCGTCGGTCGTGGATTCGAGCGCCGGCAGGCCGAGGCGGCGTCCGAGGTAGACGCGCAGCGCCTGCCGCGCGCCGAGGGCGCGCTCGGCCGGTTCGGCCGCACCGAGGGCGTCGAGCGCGGCGGCGGCTTCGGGAAACGGTTCGGCCCGCGGTGTGGCCGGCTGGCCACGGCGGCGCCACCGCGCGAGTGCCCACGCACCGGCCGCCGCGGCGAGGGCAGCCAGGACGGCAAGCGCGGTCCAGACCGGGAGCAGGCCCGGGAACGGGTCCGGGGGGCCGAGCGGCGCCGGCTCGGCATCCCCGCCGCGAAGCGCCGACCGGACCGGCACGACGGCGACGCCCGTCGGCACGTCGACCGTGTCGCGGCCTGCGGCGAGGCGCACGCCGACCGGCCCGACGCGGGCCGTGTCGACCGCGAACACGGCAACCTCGTACACGGCACTGTCGGTCCGGACGTCTCCGCGGACGCGCGGTGGGAGGCGGCGGACGGAGAAGGCCTCGGCGTCGCCGAAGGCGAGCAGCGGCCCGGCCTCGGCGTCGCCGGCAGGCACGGCCGGAAAAACGGCCGAGCGGCCCGGCCCGTGGTCCACAGCGACCGCAACGCGAACCCGCTCGCCGGCCGAGACGCTGTCGGCGAGGACGGTCAGCCGAGCCGGACGTGGCCCACCCACAACCGGTGCGGTCTGCGCGCGACCAACCGTCGGCGCAGCGGCCGCGAGCAGAAGGGCGAAGGAGAGGACGGTCCGGGGGGACAACGGCGCGGAAAGGGCGAATCGGAAAGATCAACGTGGACGGCGGGCCCGGACGTGCGCTTCTTCGCAATCTCGGGGGCAGGCTCAGCGGCGGCGCGCGCGGCGGCGGAAAAAGGCCGCGAGCGGCTCGACATAGTCCGCATCCGTCCGGACCGTCAGGTGGTCCACGCGGGCACTGGCGAGCATTGCCTCGGTCCGGGCCGAGCGTGCGGCCGCGCGGCGGGCAAAGGCTGTCCGGACAGCCGCGCTGGACGTATCGACGACGCTCGGTGCTCCCGTTTCGGCGTCGACGACCTGGAGCAGGCCGACAGCCGGGAGGGCCTCCTCGCGTGGGTCTACGACCCGAACCGCGACCAGGTCGTGCCGCCTCGACGTCCGTCGGAGCGCGCGCGCCGTCGCCTCGGCCTGCGCCTCGGGGACGAGAAAGTCGCTCACCAGGACCACGATGGCGCGCCGCCGGACGACCCGGAGCACGTGGTCGAGCGCGCCGACGAGGTCCGTTCCGCGGCTCCGCGGCGCGTGCGCGAACAGGTCTCGGAGCACGCGGAGCACGTGGCGCTTGCCCTTCTGCGGCGCCACGAACCGCTCGACGGCGTCGGTGAAGAGGACGAGCCCGACGCGGTCGCCGCTCTGGAGCGCCGAGAACCCGAGGACGGCGCAGACCTCGGCCGCCAGGTCGCGCTTGGCCGCGACGCCGGACCCGAACGCGGCCGACCCCGACACGTCCACGGCGAGCACGAGCGTCTGCTCGCGTTCCTCCTCGAACAGCTTGACGTAGGGCTCGCCGGTCCGCGCCGAGACGTTCCAGTCGATCGTCCGCACGTCGTCGCCGACGAGGTACGGGCGGACCTCGGCGAACTCGATGCCGCGCCCGCGGAACGCCGAGTGGTACTCGCCGCCGAAGACGCTCTCGACGAGGCCGCGCGTGCGGACCTCGACGCGGCGGATTTTGCGGAACAGCTCGCGGGGAATCATGGGCGCCGGTGAAGGCTGCAAAAAGCCGGCGGGGCGGTAGACGAAATACTTGTCATGACGAGTATATTGAGCGCGTCCCACTCCCGCCTCCCATGTTACGCGCAGCCCCCGCGGCCCTCATCGCCGCCGCCTTCTTCCTCGCCCCC
>DASVSE010000226.1:0-8311 GCA_036388235.1 Rubricoccaceae bacterium
AGGGAACGTCAGCAGGGCAAACAGCCCAGCAAGAAAGGCGGCACTGGAGAGCCCGAGCGTACGGAGGGTGGAATGCATGGCCGTGGCAGGCAGAAGAGGTGCGTTTTATCAGGCTCCCTCCCGGCGGTTCCACGTGCGCACCCACAGCCGAGGCAGTTCGCTCGGCCTGAGCTGTGACGAAGCCTTTCCTGAACACGGTAAGTGGGGTGACGTGGACAAGCCGGCCTCCGCAATTCGTGCCGCCGAGGATGTCGACGTCGTTGACCTCCAATACCAGGAGAACCGGGTTCTGATCGGCCAAGTCGGGCTCTCCCGGAGGACAGCGTTCTGGATGTCGACAGTCGTCCTGAGCCCCCCCCTAGCGCCGGCGCACAAGCGTTCAGCACTCGACTGCACTAGGAACGCCTCGCGCGGCGGATGTACTCGATGAACGCCCGGAGGGCCGGTGAGGCGTGGCGGCGCTGGGGGTAGTACAGGTAGTACCCGGGGAACGGGGTCGAGAACGCTTCGAGGACCGCCTCGAGCGCCCCGCTCGACACGTCCTCCCGGACCTGGTCCTCATACACCATCGTGAGCCCGACGCCAGCCCGCGCGAGCCGCACGTTCACCGCGGAGTCCGTCGAGAGCACGCGGGCCGGCACGGCAACGTCGAACTCCCGTCCGTCCTCGGAGAACTCCCACCGGTACGGCTGCGCCCCGGCCATCGGTCGCCAGTTGAGGCAGACGTGCTCGGACAGATCGCGGGGGTGCTCCGGCCTCGGGCGCCGCGCGAAATAGGAAGGCGCTCCGACGACGACCAACCGGATGTCCCCGCCGACAGGGACGGCGACCATGTCGAGTTCGATGGTCTCCCCGAGTTGGATTCCGGCATCGTATCCCCCCGCCACGATGTCGAGGGGCTCGTCGCTCACGACAAGGTCTAGGAGGACGTGAGGGTGGGCCGGGAGGAACGCCGCGAGGATCGGGCCGGCGAGGACGCCTTCGGCGGCAGGCGAGACGTGGAGGCGAAGCGTCCCACGAGGCTCGCTTCCGAGTTCGCCGACGCCAGCGACGGCCGACCGGAGCGCGTCGAGGGCTGGGCGGGCCTCGGTGTAGAGACGCTCGCCCGCCTCCGTGAGGTGGACGCTCCGGGTCGTTCGCTGGAACAGCGTGACGCCGAGCCGCTCCTCGAGCCGTCGGAGCGTCTGGCTCACGGCCGAGCCGCTTACGCCCAGTCGGCGCCCAGCCGCGGTGAAGCCGCCCGCCTCAGCGATGGCGGCGAACACGGTGATTCCGTCGAGGTCGTCGGCCATTGCGAAGCTGTGCTTACTGGCCCTCGAAACATACCCCTGTTTCCATTCTCCTAGCTTGGCATTCCTCCACCAACGCAAGGGGCCATGAGCCACAACATCGAAGGGAAAGTCGTCGTGATTACGGGCGCGAGCAGCGGGCTCGGCGAGGCAACGGCGCGCTACCTCGCCGCCCAGGGTGCGTCGGTCGTGCTCGGCGCCCGCCGCGCCGAGCGCATCCAGGCGCTCGCAGACGACCTCAGCGCCGCCGGCGGCCGGGCCCTCGCCGTCGAGACGGACGTGGCCGACCGCGTGCAGGTGCAGCGACTCGTCGACGCCGCCGTCGAGGCGTTCGGCCGCGTCGACGTCCTCATTAACAACGCCGGAGTCATGCCGCTCTCGCCGGTCGAGCGGCTGAACATCGACGAGTGGGACCAGATGGTCGACGTGAACCTGAAAGGCGTGCTCTACGGCGTCGCCGCCGCGCTCCCCTATTTCCAGGCGCAGAAGTCCGGCCACTTCATCAACGTGTCGTCCGTGGCCGGCCACAAGGTCTTCGCCGCCAGCGCGGTCTACTCAGCGACGAAGGCCGCCGTGCGCGTCTTCTCCGAGGGGCTCCGCCAGGAGGTCAAGCCCTACAACGTCCGGACGACCATCGTCTCCCCGGGCGCCGTCCAGACCGAACTCCTCGACCACATCAGCGAGGAGGACGTCCAGAAAGCGAATCAGGACTACGTGGGACAGGTCGGGGTCCCGGCCGAGTCGTTCGCCCGCGTCGTCGCTTTCGCGATCAGCCAGCCCGAGGACGTCGACATCAACGAGATCCTGTTCCGGCCCACGGCCCAGGAGCTCTAGACCGGACACGAGATGCGATCCGGGTCGAACAGACGGCCGCGTCGCGCACCGACCCCGGTCCCCGACTCGATTCTCACCAGACCGACACCCTCTCATGCAATCCCGTCTCTTGACCGCCGCCCTGATGCTTGCGACGACGGTCCCGTCCGCTGCCGCCCAAAGCGCCCCGTCCGACTCAACACATCCAATTGAACCCATGTCCCGACCAAACGACGGTTACACGTTCGCGCTCTCCCACGAGGTGACGCGGACCCCGGTCCGCTACCGGACCCGTTACGGCATCGAGATCGCCGCCGACCTGTACCGGCCCGCGAACTTCGACGAGTCGGTCCAGCACGCAGCTGTCGTCATCGGGCCGCCGCACGGCGGAGTGAAGGAGCAGGGGCCCGGCGTGTACGCCCAGGAGCTTGCTCGACGCGGGTTCGTCGCCCTCGCGTTTGACCCATCCTACAACGGCGAAAGCGGCGGCGAGCCTCGGCACCTGACGTCCCCGGAGCTGTTCGCCGAGGACTTCAGCGCGGGCGTCGACTTTCTGGGCACGATCCCGTACGTCGACCGCGACCGGATCGGGGCCATCGGGATCTGCGGCAGCGGCGGCTTCGCCCTCAGCGCGGCCCGGGTCGACACCCGAATCCGAGCCGTCGCGACGACGGCCATGTACGACATCAGCCGCGTCCACCGCGACGGCTGGCAGGACAGCGCGACCGACGACCAGCGCCGGCAGACACTCGCCGACCTCGCGGCCCAACGCTGGGCAGACGTCGACGCGGGCCGTCCGGAGTTGCAGTGGACCTTCCCCGACGAGATCCCCGAGGGCCTCGACCCCATCACGTCGGAGTTTTACGAGTACTACGTCGCAGACCGGGGCCGCCACCCGCGCTCGATCGGCGGGTTCACGCTCACCAGCGGGATGTCGCACATCAACGCCGGTGCGCTGACCCACCTCAACGACATCGCCCCGCGGCGCATCCTTCTCGTCACCGGGGACCAGGCCCACTCCCGGTACTTCAGCGAGTCGGTCCACGAGCAGACTCAGGGGTGGAGCGAGCTGGTCGTCGTCCCCGGGGCGCGCCACATCGACCTGTACGACCGGACGGACCTGATTCCCTTCGACACGCTCGAGACCTTCTTCGCCGAGCACCTCCGCTGAGCGGGCCTGGGCGCTCCCGGCCCGCACGCCGCGAGGCCGGGAGCGCCCACCGGTCCGGCACGTCCTGCGACATCACCCATGACTCCGACACCACCCTCCACCGACGGCCTTGCCGGTCCCGAGCGGCCCGCATGGGGTGCCGTCTTCGCGATGGCGCTCTGCGTCGCCGTGCTCATCGCCTCCGAGTTCATGCCCGTCAGCCTCCTCAGCCCGATTGCGCGCGACCTCGGGCTGAGCGAGGGGCAGGCCGGCCAGGCGATCTCAGTCTCCGGCCTCTTCGCCGTCGTGACGAGCCTCTTTCTCACAAGCATCGTCGGCCGGCTCGACCGGCGGACGTTGCTCATCGCCCTGACGGGCCTGATGGTCGTCTCCGGGACGGTCGTTGCCCTCGCACCGACTTACGCAGTCCTGATGGCCGGGCGGGCCCTGCTCGGCGTCGCCATCGGCGGCTTCTGGTCGATGTCCGCCGCGACCGTCATGCGGCTCGTTCCGGCAGCCTCGGTGCCGAAGGGCCTCGCGATTATCTACGGTGGCAACGCGCTCGCGACGGCCGTCGCGGCTCCGCTTGGGAGCTTCATGGGCGGGTTAATCGGCTGGCGCGGCGCCTTCTTCTGCGTCGTCCCGCTCGCCGTCGTCGCCCTCGTCTGGCAGACCGCGACGCTCCCCCGGCTCCCGGCCGACGACCGCTCTGAGGCGGGCGGCATGCTCAGCCTGTTCCGGGACCGCCAGGTCGCCCTCGGGATGCTCGCCGTGTTGCTCACGTTCATGGGCCAGTTCGCCCTCTTCACATACCTCCGCCCGTTCCTCGAGCAGGTGACCGGCGTCGATGTCTCGACGCTGTCGGCGCTGCTCCTCGTCGTCGGGCTGGCAGGGATCGCCGGGACGTCCCTCGTCGGCCGCGTTCTGGACGACCGGATGCACGCCACGCTCGCCGTGATCCCTGGGCTGATGGCCGTCGTCGCGATCGCCCTCGCCGTCTTCGGGGCCTCGACGTGGGCGGTCGCCGCGCTCCTCGCCGTGTGGGGCGTGCTGGGCACGGCCGCACCCGTCGCGTGGTCGACGTGGCTCACCCGGACGCTCCCGGACGACGCCGAGGCCGGCAGCGGCCTCATGGTCGCCGTCATTCAGCTCGGCATCACGGTCGGCGCGACCGTCGGCGGGGCCGTGTTCGACGGGCTCGGCCCGGTCGCCACGTTCCTGAGCAGCGCCGCCCTGCTCGTCCTCTCCGGCGTGGTCGCCTTCGCGGCCAGCCACGCGAGCGCGCGTCTGCGGTATGCCTGACGCCCGCCGTTCTGCGCCGACTCGCCACGCCCTCGCTCGGCGGACCGATGACGCGGCCGTGGATCGCCCTTAGCGCCCTGACCCTCCTCAGCGGCTCCTCGTGCGCCGACGCCCCCCGCCTTCACCGTCCGGCGGCTCCCCAGTTCGGACCCGCCGACGCCTCTGCTGCCCCGCGCGCTCCGATGACGCTCCACCTCACCATCGACGGGACGGCCACGACGGTCACGCTCGCCGACACCGAGACGGCGCGCGACTTCGCGACCCTGCTCCCGCTCACGCTGACGATGCGGGAGCTTCTGGGGCAGGAAAACGCAGCCCGCCTTCCCCGGGCGATCTCGGAGAGCGGGGAGCGGACGCAGACGCCCGAGCCGGGGACCTCGTCTACTGGCCGCCCGGCCCCGACCTCGCGCTCTTCTACCGCAGCCAGCCCCGCCCGACTGACTACGACGTCCTTGTCATCGGCCGGCTCGATGCTGGCGTGGACCGGCTCCGTGTCCCCGGCTCGGTCCGGGTCACCATCGCACTCTTTGACTGCACCTCCCCATGAAACGAATCGCCCTCCTCCTCGTGCTCCTTGCCACGGCTGCGCCGGGGCAGTCCCAGACCCAGACTCCCATGACCATTCAGCGCAGCGGTGCGACTCCCGCCACTCCTGGCCCGGCCGCCTGGTTCAGCGGGTCCGTCCGGATCGAGAACGCCTTCGAGGCCCCCGCCCCGGCCCGCGTGCGCGGCGCCGTCGTGACGTTCGAGCCCGGCGCCTGGACGGCCTGGCACACGCACCCGCTCGGGCAGACCCTCATCGTCACGGCCGGCGTCGGCTGGGTCCAGCGTGAGGGCAGCCCAGTCGAGGAGATCCGGCCCGGCGACACCGTCTGGATCGCCCCGAGCGAGCGGCACTGGCACGGCGCGACGGCCACGAACGGCATGACGCACATCGCCCTCCAGGAGGCGCTCGACGGCGAGGTCGTAGTCTGGATGGAACACGTGAGCGACGGGCAGTACCCGGCCGCCCCATGACACCCGAGACCCCGGCCGTATCGCGCCCCCGCGTGATCTGCCACATGATGGCGTCCGTCGACGGGCGGATCGTTGCCGACGGGTGGCCGCTGGACGCCGAGGCCCGGAGGCAGTACGAGCTCGTGCACGAGGGCTACGACGCCGACGGATGGCTCTGCGGGCGCGTGACCATGGAGCCGTTCGCGAAGGCGGTCCGCTCCGAGGCCGACGTTGCCCACACGCACTCGGGCAGCGCGGCGCGTGAGGACTTCGTGGCTCCCGGTGACCACGCCTCCTTTGCCTTCGCCCTCGACCCGAGCGGGCGGCTCGACTGGGCCTCGAACGACCTCGACGGCGACCACGTCGTCACACTTCTCTCCGAGCGGGTGTCGGACGCGTACCTCGCCGCCCTCCGCGAGCGCGGCGTGTCGTACCTGTTCGCTGGGGGGCGCGAGGCTGACCTAGCGCTCGCGCTGCACAAGATCGGCGCGCGGTTCGGCGTGCGGACGCTGATGCTCGAAGGGGGCGGCCGGATCAACGGGTCCATGCTCCGCGACGGGCTCGTCGACGAGGTGAGCCTCTTGGTCGCGCCGGTCGTGGACGGGTCCGTTGGGACGCCCTCGCTCTTCGATGCCGACGACGTTGCCCGACACCGGCTCGTGCTGGAGGCCGTCGAACAGCGGGCGGGCGGCGTCCTGTGGATGCGCTACCGCGTCGATAACCGGCCGGGCCCGCCCTCCCGATAATGCCGCAGCCGCCCTCACCGTCTGGACAGCCCGGGACGCCCTCGGACCCGGCCGTCACCGTCCGCCCCGCGGCGGCGTCCGACTTCCAAGCCCTCGGCCGGCTCGGCGCGCTCCTCGTCCGCACCCACCACGCGTTCGACTCCGAGCGCTTTATCGCGGCGACGCCGGAGACTGAGGCCGGCTACGCCGGATTCCTCGCCTCCCAGATCGGGCGTGCGGACGCCGTCGTGCTCGTCGCGGAGCGGGACGGCGTCGTGATCGGATACGCCTACGCCGTGGTCGAGGGGCCTGACTACATGGCCCTCCGCGGGCCGGCCGGCGTGTTCCACGACCTCGTCGTCGACCCCGCTCGACGCGGCCGTGGTGTCGGGCAGTCACTCCTCGACGCGACGCTTCACGCCCTCACGGCCCGGGGCGCCCCCCAGGTCGTGCTCTCGACGGCGGAACGGAACGAGGCCGCGCAGCGCTTATTCGCCCGCGCAGGGTTCCGTCGGACGATGGTCGAGATGACCCGTGAGTCCGACAGTGAGGTGACCTAGCTAGGCCCCCGGGCGGACGACCGGGAGGCACTGAGCGGAAGCCGAATTGCGTGTCAGACTCAGTTGTCTTTCGAACCGGCTCCAGGATTGGCGAACGCCCTCTTGCCGCGGGTAGAGCCAAAAACGAAAGACGGCCAGCCCGTTTTAGAAGCTGACCGTCCGATGTATGCCTGGAAGAATGGCTCCCGGAAACTTGCTCCGCTCGCCTACGACGAGACGCCCCGACGTCTGGCGGTCGCCGCCCCTCTGCTCCAGCGCTACACCGACGGGTGATGGTGCGCAGATGCGCCATGGACAAAAGAGCGACGGTCCCCTCGGGAAGATTCCCCGCCTCCGTTGCGACCCTCCCTGTTTCGACCGAGCACGGGAGGGCCCTAGAATGGCCCTGGACCTGCGCCGCGAAAGGCAACTCGTGGCGCCGCCCCTTCCACCGCCGCTCGCACCCCGGACCGATGCCGCCATTCCTCCGAACCGCCCTCGCCGGGCTCGTGTGGCTCGTCGTAGCTGCCGGGTGCGACACGGCATCCGACCCGCCAGTCGTCGACGGCCCACCCGCCGCGGACGTGGTAGCCACGGTGCGAGCGGCCGCCCAGCCCCTCACCGGCGACCCCGACGACTTCGATGCGCTCATCCAGCGGATCGGCGACGCCCGCGTCGTCTTCCTCGGTGAGGCTACGCACGGGACCCACGAGTTCTACGAGGCACGCGCACGGATCACCCAGCGGCTCGTTTCCGAGCACGGGTTTACGGCCGTGGCTGTCGAGGCCGACTGGCCCGAGGCGACTCCGGTCAACGCGTACGTTCGCGGCACGGGTGGGACGTCCGCCGCCGGGGCCCTGTCCGCCTTCGAGGACTTTCCCACGTGGATGTGGCGCAACACCGACGTGCTCGGCCTGGTGGAGTGGCTCCACGAGCACAACCGCTCCCGGGCCACCGACGCCGAACGCGTCGGGTTCTACGGCGTCGACCTCCAGACTCTCGGGCCGGCGATCGAGGGCGTGACGGCCTTTCTGGACGAGGTGGATCCGGCCGCCGCTGCGCGCGCCCGCCAGCGGTACGCGTGCTTCTCCCCCTACGAGGACGACCCGGCGGGCTACGCCCAGTCCGTCGAGTACGGGTCGGCGCCGTCCTGCGCCGCGCAGGCGGCCGAACAGGCCCGGGAGTTCACCGTCAACCAGTCCCTGTGGACCGAGCGCGGGGGCCCGGAAGGGTACCTCAGTGCCGCCCAGAATGCCCGGCTCGTCCAGAGCGCCGAGACGTACTTCCGGAGCGCCTTCGCGCCCGGTGCCTCGTCGTGGAACCTCCGCGACACGTACATGGCCGACGTCGTCGAAACGCTCCTGGCACGGACACGGCCCGACGGCTCGCCGGCTCGCGTCGTCGTGTGGGCGCACAACTCCCACGTCGGCGACGCGCGCGCGACGCACCGCGGGGAACTGGGGGAGCTGACCCTCGGCCAGCTGGCGCGGCAGCGGT
>DASVSE010000227.1:0-2714 GCA_036388235.1 Rubricoccaceae bacterium
GGCCTCGGCCGTCTTTCGAGCAGCCGGCGTGCGGCGCGGGCGCGGCGCGGGCGTCTCGGCGGACGTGTCCGCCGCCTCTGGCGCACCAGCCGGCGTGTCGGCCGGAGCGGCCTTTTTGCGCCGCGGGCGCGGGGTGGAGGAAGCGTCAACGCCGCTGGCGTCCGCTGTGGACGCACCCTGGACGGCGGGGTCCGTCGTGTCGTCGGCCGATGCCGAGCGACTCGTGTTCTTGGCCATGAAGTGGATGGCGGGCGGATCGGGAAGCACCGCCGGCATGTGGCCGGCGTGGGCGAGGGTCGCCGCAGAGAGCGGCGCTGTGGGATCCCGACGAAAAGGAGGGAAAGGCGACGGCGGAGGCCGGGCGGCGGTTGCCCGCGTCGTGCGCGGCGGCCGATCTTCGGGGCCGTCCGGGCGACGCAGACCACCGAGCGGTCGGTCCGTACGTTGCAACAACCGGGCCGGGGTCCGTCTGCCGTGCCTGATGACAGCACTGGCGCGAGCCCGGGAGCCCGTCTGAGTCGCTCCCCGTTGGGTCGGCGGGGGCGGCGTTTCTCAGACGACGATCAAGATACACCGTTCCTGTGCCGCCCTCAACCGTGCCTGCGCCGTCTCCGGAGACCCCCGACGCCCCGTTCGTCGTAACGGATCCCATCGCGACGTTCGCGCCCCGCATGCACGCCGACGTGCGGGGGCCAGAAGGTGCGCCACCGGTGCTGCTGCTCCATGGCTGGGGATCCTCTGCTGCCCTGATGGAGGCTGCGGGGCGTCCGCTCGTGGACACGCACCGCGTGCATGCGCTCGACCTGCCGGGCCACGGCCGCACACCCGTGCCGCCACGCTTGCCCGGGGGTGAGGCGTGGGGCGTGCCCGAGTACACGGCACTCGTCGCCCACTACATCCGTACGCACGGCCTCGCGCCAGTTCCGGTCGTGGGCCACTCGAATGGTGGCCGCATCGCGCTCACGATGGCATCGGACGACACACTGGCAGGCCTGATCTCGAAGCTCGTTCTCGTCAGCCCGTCCGGCGTCACGCCGCCGCGGTCCCTCGGCTACCACGTGCGCCGCGCATACGTGGGCCTTCTCAAGGCGCCGTTCCGGCTCGTTCCCCGCGGTCCGCTCCGCGATCGTGGGCTGTCGTGGCTGCGGACGACCCTCTACTGGCGCCTCGTCTCGTCGGGCGACTACGCCGCGGCGTCGGACGCGATGCGCGAGACGTTCGTCAAGACCGTCAACCACCTCGTCGACGACCGCCTGGGGCGCGTCCGCGTGCCGACGCTGCTCGTGTGGGGCGACCAGGACACGGCTGTCGTGCGGACGCAGATGGACGCGCTCGAGCGGGGCATTCCGGACGCGGGCCTGCTCGTGCTGCCCGGCGCGGGCCACTACGGCTACCTCGATGCCTACCCGACGTATGCCGCTGCTGTCCAGACATTCCTGTCTGCCTGACACGCGGCCCGGTGCCGCGTGCCGCCGTTTCCTCCTGACTTCCGGCCCTTGACTGCCCTTTCTCTGTTCGCCGTTCTCGCCTCGGGCGTCGCTGCGTGGCGCGCGTGGCGCCGTCTGCGCCACTTTCTGCACGTCTACCAGCTCGAAGGCTACAAGCCCAACGAGTACGCGCAGTGGCTGCGGACGCGTGGTGCGGGCCGCGTCGTCGCGCCGAGCCACTGGGCCGGGCTCGCGCTCGTCGCCCTCGCCTCGGCCGGAGCCGTGTGGATGCCCGTCGGCGCCGGCGTCATCGCGTGCCTCGGGTGGTGCGTCGCGTTCGCGTCGGCCGTGCACGTGGAGCGGGCGCGCGAAAAGAAGCCGCTCGTGTTTACAGCCCGGATGCGGCGGCAGGCGCGTGTCGCACTCGGGCTCGCCGCCGTTCCGGTCCTCGTCGGCACGTGGACCGCATGGGCGGAGGCTGGAGTCGCGCCGCTTCTCGCGGGCTGGCTCGTGGCCGACGTCGGGGCGCCGCTGTGGACGGCGCTCTCAGGCCTGATCATGCGGCCCGTCGAGGCGCGGGTGCAGGCGGGCTTCGAGCGGCAGGCCAAGGCGACGCTCGCCGCCCGGCCGGACCTCACCGTCGTTGCCATTACGGGCTCGTATGGCAAGACGAGCGTCAAGTTTGCCGTCGCCGAGGTCCTCCGGCAGCGCTTCAACACGCTCGCGACGCCCGGCAGCTTCAACACGCCCGGCGGCGTCTGCCTCGTCGTCAACAACCAGCTCCGGCCCGACCACCGCGTTCTCGTCTTGGAAATGGGCGCCCGCTACGCCCACGACATCCAGGACCTCACGGCCCTCGCCGCGCCCGACATCGCCATCGTGACGGCCGTCGGACCCGCGCACTTGGAGACGATGGGGCCGGTCGAGAACATCGCCCGGATCAAGGGCGACTTGGTTGCGGCCCTCACGCCCGGCGGGCAGGCCATTCTCAACGCCGACGACGCGCGTGTCCTCGCCATGCGCGACCGCGTCCCCGCTCACGCCGGCCGCACATGGACCGTCTCCGTGGCGGGGCGCGAGGACGCCGACATCGCCGCCTCGGCGGTGAGCTACGGACCCGACGGCGCTCGCTTCACGGTCCGCGACGACACGGGCGAGAGCGCCGAGGTCCACACGCGCCTGCTCGGCCAGCACAACGTGCTCAACGTGCTCCTCGCCGTCGGCGTCGGCCGCGCGATGGGGCTCCGGATGCGGCAGATCGCGCAGGCCGTGACGCGCATCGAGCCG
>DASVSE010000228.1:0-2218 GCA_036388235.1 Rubricoccaceae bacterium
CCGGAGCAGGACCGGGTCGCCCTCGGCGACGAGCCCGTTCTCGACCTTGGACACCACGCGACGCGCGGGTTCCTGGCGGGATAGCTCGCCGAGCGTCTCACACGCCAGTGCGCTGAGGTCGACCTGCTCGTAGGTCATCTCGCTCCGCGTCAGCCGCGAGAGCCGCAGCATGTGGTTGATGAGCCGCGACATCCCGTCGGCCGCCGTCTGGATGTGCTGGAGGTACTCGTGGCCCCGCGCGTCGAGCCGGTCGCCGTAGTCCTCGGCGAGGGCCTCGCTGAAGCCAGAGAGGGCCCGGAGTGGGGCGCGAAGGTCGTGGGAGACGGAGTAGGCGAATGCCTCAAGCTCCTCGTTCGCGGCGGCGAGCTCGGTCGTCCCCCTCTCCGCGTGGACCTCGAGCTCGCTGTGGAGCGCTGTGAGCGCCGCTTCCACCGCGCGGAGTTCAGTCACGTCCTCGATGACAAGGGCGATGGCCGAGCGGTCCGGGTCGGCCGAGCCATTGAGGCGGCGGGCGCGGATCCGCATCGTCCTCTGCCCGAGGCCCGGGAACACGGTCGCCACCTCCAACTCATGCTCGGGTTCTCCCGCGCGGGCCAGCTCCTCCAGAGACCGGGTGAGTGGTGCGGTGTCCCACTGGCCGTCTCCGAGCGCCGTGAGCGGACGCCCGACCGTGTCCCCATAGCCGACGCCGAAGAGGTGACAGAATGCGGCGTTTACCGTCCGCACGCGGAGATCCTCGTCGAGCACGACGAGCCCCTCCCGCATGGTGTCGAGGATGGCCGTCGTGAGGTCTTCGACCTCCGACGCCTGAATACGGGCACGATCGGAAAACATGAGAGGCTCACGAGTGGGGACTAGAGTGCGCCGGGAAGCCCGCCGCTGCACACGTGTGCCGGTCCCAGTATCGAACAAGACTCCTCGAGCGGAATGGGTACTCCTACCCATTGTCATGCAATTCCCTAGCGGACGCTCAGGGTATCCCTTAGACAGGGCGTTCCCTGACAACTTCAGGGCCGGTGCGTGCATGTGGTCTGACGCGTCGGTGCCACCAGGGAGGACACCCTCGGCACTGCCGAGCGGGACGAGGTCGTGCAGAGACCGGGCGTTCGATCTCGCTTGGTGCGTCTCATCGTCCGAGGGCTGACGCAGGGCCGTCGGCCGACCCGGTTAGATTTCCGTCCTCTGCCTTTCGTCGCCCACCCGCTGTCGCACATGAGCGACCTCCCCCCCGTCCAGGGCCACCCGACACCCCTGCCCGCACCCACGCTCTCGCTCGACGACGGCGTCGAAACGCTCGCGGGCATCTCCGAGCGGCGGGCCGAGCCGCTGCGCAAGGCCGGCGTGGCAACCGTCGGCGACCTGTTCCGCTACTACCCCCGGCGCTACCTGGACCGGAGCACGATCACGCCCGTCCGCGACCTTCAGCCAGGCGTCGTCGCGACGGTCGTCGGGACGGTTACGTCGAAGTCGCTCGTGCCGGGGGGGCGCAGCCGCTTCGAGATCCGCCTCACGGACGAGTCGGGCGTCGCGATGAAGGGCGTCTGGTTCCGCGGCGCGCAGTTTGTCGGCCGCGCGTTCGCCATCGGCGACCGCGTCGCGTTCCACGGCAAGCCCGAGCAGTACGGCAGCCAGTTCTCGATGGCCCACCCGGACTTCGACAAGCTCGACGACGCCGCGGCGGCGCTCGCGACGGGGCGCATCATCCCACTCTACCCCGGCGGGGCCGCCCTCGAAAAGGTCGGCATCACGAGTCGGTCGCTGCGCAAGCTGGTCTACAGCGCCTTCCAGACGCACGGCACGCTCATTCCCGAGGTCCTCCCGGCCGACATTCGGGAGCGCTACGGCCTCATCGCGGGCAACGTCGCCCTCCGCGCGATCCACTTTCCCAAGGACACCGCCGAGCGCGGGCGCGCCGAGCGGCGGCTGAAGTTCGAGGAGTTCTTTTTCCTCCAGCTCCTCCTCGCGCTTACGCGTGGACGCCAGAAGCGCCAGCCCGGAATGGCGCTCGGCGGACATGGCCCGCTCACGGACCGTTTCCTCGGCGAGATCCTCCCGTTCTCGCTCACGAATGCCCAGAAGAACGCGCTCGTGGACGTCGCGCGCGACACGGCGAGCGGCAACCAGATGAACCGCCTCGTCCAGGGCGACGTCGGCTCGGGCAAGACGGTTGTCGGCGTAGCCGCGATGCTGATGGCCGTCGATGCGGGCCACCAGGCAG
>DASVSE010000229.1:0-2630 GCA_036388235.1 Rubricoccaceae bacterium
CCAGGGCGGCTCGGCCGAGAGCCTCGGGTGGGCCCTCAAGCTCGTCTGGCGCGTCTACAAGCACACCGGCGACACGGCGTGGCTCGCCCGGATGGCGGCCGCCTTCGAGCCGTGGGTCGAGCTGTGGATCTCGCGCGATGCCGACGACGACGGCCTCGTCGTCGACGTGACCGAGTGGATGGACCACAGCCGATTCCTGCGCCTGCCCGAGGGCCAGCGGACGCTCTACTCGAACGTGCTCTACTACGCGGCGCTTCGCCGCATGGCCTACTGCTGCGACGCGCTCGGCCGCACGGCCGACGCCGAGCGGTACCGCGCCCTCGCCGCCCGCTCGCGCACGGCGATCCACGACGACTTCTGGAACGACGCCGGCTACTTCAACAACGCCGTCCAGTGGGGCGTCCCGGACACAGGCCTCTTTCTCGCCGACAACGCCATCGCCCTCGTCGAGCGCGTCGCGAGCCGCAACGAGCGCTTTCGGACCCTCAGCACCATCAAGGAGCGCGCGTGGCGCACGTTCGGGACCGTCACGACGGACCTCCCGATGCACTACCTCGACGCCCACAACGACCACAACGTCAAGGTGTGGCCGTGGTGGATGGCGCACGAGGCCAAGGCCCGCTTCCTCAACTTCGACGCCGAGGGCGGCCTCCACGTCCTCGGCAAGATCGTCGACACCTTTGCCCGCCCGACCCTCCCCGGGCTCTGCGAGGAGTACCTCAACCCCGACGATGGCTCGCAGGACGTCGTCGTCGGCCACGCCTTCATCACAGGCTCGGGCGCCTTTCTCGACGCCGTCCTCTATGGCCTCGTCGGGCTGAGTATCGACGCGCCCGGCGAGCGCTCGCTTCGCTTGGCACCGGCCGTGCCGCGGACGTGGACCGACTGGTCGGCCGACATCGACCTGTTCCAGGGCCGTCTCGCCTTCGAGCAGTCGCCCGAGGGCTACCGCGTCGAGATCGCCGGCACGCGGGCCGAGTCGTTCGAACTGCGCGTCCCGCCGCGCGAGGCCGTCGACATCGTGACGCTCGACGGGACCGAGGTCGAGCCCGAGCGGTCCGAGAACGGCGCGAGCACGCACCTCCGGTTCACGCTCACGCCGGGCGCGCACCACGTCATCGAGGTCGGCTTCGCGCAGCGCCGCTCGTGGACCGGCGACTTCGCGATGCCGCCGCTCCCGCCGCCCGTCGCCGTCGCGCAGCCGCTCCTGATGGACGAGCCGCGCCTCTTCGCCGACGTCCTCCAGGCGTTCGTCCGCTCGGCCGTCTCGTTCTTTGGCCGCATGCGGCACGTCGCGGCGCGCGAGATCGGCACGCTGGAGGGGCCCGGCGACCTGCTCGTCGTCGTGGGCAACGAACTGCCGCTGCGGACCAAGCGCGGCGCGAACGTGCCCAAGATGATCGACGCGTTCCTCGACCGCGGCGGCTCGCTGCTGCTGCTCGGGCCGCGCTTTCCCGCCATCGACATCACCGCCGACTACCACGGCGGCGCGCAGATGGGCGGCCACGCGGGCATGTTCTGGTGGAAAGACTGGCAGAACGGCCGCTGGGTGGACGTCGACCCGCGCACGCGGCAGGCGCTCCCGGGCCCCGAGCACAAGGGCACAGTCTACTGGGGCGACGGCCCGCTCTTCTCCGCCTGGGAGCACGGCCTCGGCCTCTTCGGCTTCGAGACGCCCTGCCACGGCGTCTTCGACGTCGAGGGCGGCGTCGTCGACCCCGACCAGCGCGTCGAGGTCGTCTACACAGACTGGACCGTCCGCAAGCCGTGGTCTTTCACGCCCCTCGCCTTTACCGAGCGCGACGAGCAGCAGACGACCGGCCCGCGCCGCGAGCGCTACCCCTGCGCCGCGCTCCTCCAGAACGCCGAGACGGGCGCGCGCATCGTCGTCGTCGCCCCCGCCGTCTGCTCACGCGCGGACCTGCTGCACCGGATGCTCGCCCATGTCGCCACGCCTGGCGTCGCGGCTGTCGTCGAAGACAAGCTGAGGCCGATTGCGTAGGCGATATCCGCTCGCGCCCGAGCCGTCCCGCCTGCGTCGCGCCACCGCCGCCGTCCGCCGGTGGGCGTCGCGGAGCGCATGGCGTGCGCTCGGGCTCGTCGTTGCACTTGGCACCGTCGCTGGCCTCGCCTTCGGGTTCGGCATCACCGGTCCGTTCTGGGCGCAGATCGCGGGCTGGATCGTGGTCATGACGCTGAGCGTCGGGGTCCTGTCGTGGATCGATGCCCCCTCCTGGCAGCGCGCCGTCGTTGCCCTCTTGTTCTTTGCCCCGTTGATCGCGCTCACCGCCGTTTTCGGGCCGATGCGCGACGCTGCCTTCTCGCACGAGAACGGCTATACGCTCGCTCGGTGCACCGGGAGAGTGTCGTCGCGAACCGGCGGATGTACGGGCCTCTACGCCTACGACGTGGATGGCACGACCTACCGCTCGCTGATAAGCTGGGGAGATGCCCGAGCCAGCTCATGGTCGAGTACGTCGTCGCCGAGCCGTGGCGCGTGCGCCCTCAGCCCGAGGGCGTCGGCCCGCTTCCTCCGCCTCCACCGCCACCTCCACCACCGGGCGCAACCTGGTAACGGGAAGACGGCTCCGCCGCCGAAGGCTGGGGGAGCCGTTTACACGCACGGAGGC
>DASVSE010000230.1:0-5653 GCA_036388235.1 Rubricoccaceae bacterium
GACGGGCCGCAACCTGTCGTACCCGCAGAGCCTCTTCGAACGCGTCGGCGGCTTCGCATCCGGGGCCGACTCGCTCTCGGGCGACGACGACCTGTTCGTGCAGCACGTCGCCCGTGCCGCCGAGGTCCGGTACGTGCCCGACGCCGCAGCGCACGTGCCGAGCCCCGCCCCGGACGGCTGGCGCGCCTTCGTGAGACAGCGGCGGCGCCACGCCTCGGCCGGGGCGCACTACAAGCGGGGTGTGCTCGTCGGGCTGGGCGTGCTGCACGTCTCGGCCGGCGTGCTGTGGCTCGGCGCGCCTCTCCTCCATGGCCTGACGGGCGCGCCGACCGGCTGGGGCTTCGTCGCGCTCCACCTGCTCGTACAGCGGGCCGCGCTCGCGCGGTCGTTCGATGCCCTCGGCGCCGCGTCCGACGTACGCCTCGCCCAGCCCCTTCTGGACCTCGCCGGGACGCTCTACCAGGTCGCAGCGGCCGTCGCGGGCCTCTTTCCAGCCCCAAAACGGTGGTAAGCCGGGCGCCTACATCAGCCGAACCGTTTGGCCGCGCGCGGGCGACTGAACGTCCGCGATGCCGATGCCGCCGAGCGCGGTGGTGAGCGCGGCCTGGCGCTCCGGCTCGCCGTGAACGAGAAAGACCGTCTGGAGCCGGGCGCGGTCGAGGGCGCCGATAAAGCCCAGCAGGCCCGGCTCGTCGGCGTGGGCCGAGAAGGCGGACATCGTCTCGACCTCGGCGCGCAGCGGGTACGTCTCGCCGAAGATCTTGACCTCGGGGTGCCGCTCGGCGAGGCGCCGGCCGAGTGTCCCGTCGGCCTGGTAACCGACGATGAGGACCGTGTTCTTGGGGTCTGCGACGGTGTTGCGGAGGTGGTGCAGAATGCGCCCCGCCTCGGCCATGCCGCTCGCCGAGATGACGACGAACGGCGTGTCGATCGCGTTGAGCGCCTTGGAGCGCTCGGCCTCGCGGACGTATTCGAGACGCCCGAAGCCGAACGGGTTCGGGTCCGTGAGCATCGTCTGGAGCACGTCGTCGTCGTAGCACTCGGGATGGCTCTGGAAGACGGCCGTCGCGTTGACGGCGAGCGGGCTGTCCACGAAGACCGGCACGGGCGGCAGGCGGCCCTCGGATTCGAGCAGGTCGAGGGCGTAGACGAGCTCCTGCGTCCGCCCGACGGCGAAGGCGGGCACGACGACGCGTCCGCCGCGCTCGACGGTCCGCTGGACGGTCGCGAGCAGGCGGTCGCGGGCGTCGGTGTTCGGCTCGTGCGTCTCGCCGCCGTACGTGGACTCCGAGATGAGCCAGTCGACGGGCGGAAGCGGCTCGGGGTCGCGGAGGATCGGCCGGCCCGGGTTGCCGATGTCGCCCGTGAAGCCGAGCGTCCGCGTCTCGCCGTTCTCGGTCACGTCCAGCGTCACCGTCGCCGAGCCGAGAATGTGGCCCGCGTCGCGGAAGACGGCCCGGACGCCGGGCGCGGGCTCGAAGGCGAACCCGTACGGCACGCCGACGATCTTCCCGACGGCGGCCGCGGCATCGGCCTCGTCGTAGAGCGGCTCCACGAGCGGCTTGCCCTGCTTGCGGTGGCGCTTGTTGGTCCGCTCGGCGTCCGAGACCTGGATGTGGCCGCTGTCGCGGAGCATGAGCGCGCACAGGTCGCGGGTCGCGTGCGTCGCCCAGACCGTGCCCGCGAAGCCGTCTTTGACAAACTGCGGCAGGCGGCCCGTGTGGTCGATGTGCGCGTGCGACAGCACGACTGCGTGGACGCTCTCTGGCGCGACGGGCCACTCGCGGTTGACGACCTCGCCCTCGGCGCGCGGGCCCTGAAAGAGGCCGCAGTCGAGCACGATGCGGGTGCCGTCTTCGAGTTCGACAAGGTGCAGCGAGCCGGTAACGGTCTGCGCGGCGCCCCAGAAGGTGAGCGTCATCGGGGCGGGGCGGGTGTCCGGCCAAGCTAGCTGCCGCGGCGCCGCGTGACGCTCGGCCGAACGGTCGCCGCTATTCTCCGGCATCTGCTCGCCCCGATTTATGCTCAGGACCGCCACCCTCCTTGCCGTCGGACTCGCTGCCGTTCTCGCCCCCCGCCTCGCCAGCGCCCAGACGTCCGCTGGTGCCCCCATGGAGGACGCCCTCACGGTCTCTGTGGATTGCCCCGGCTACGTTCCCGGCTGTGACGTCGCGTTTTTCCAGACCGAGGTCCCGTTCGTGCGCTTCGTCCGTGACCTCGGCGGCGCCGACGTGGCCGTCCTGGTGACGCGGCAGGAGACCGGCGGCGGCGGGCAGAACTACAGCCTCTTTCTCCGCGGCCGCCGCGCGGCCGCAGGCCGCACGGACACGCTGACGGTCCAGACAGAACCAGGCGCGACCGACGACACGCAGCGGCGGGCGCTGCTGTCGCGGCTCGCGCTCGGCCTTGCGGGCTTTGCTGCCCGGACGGGCCTCGCAGACCGCCTCTCGGTTGCCTACGCCGCGCCCGCGGCCGGGACGCCTGCGCCCGTGACCGCTCGCGACCCGTGGAACGCGTGGGTTTTCCGGGTTGAGGGCCAGGGCTACTTCAACGGCCAGCAGCAAACATCGTCGGCGGACGTCTACGGCTCGATTTCGGCGTCGCGTGTGACGGAGCGGTGGAAGCTGCGTGTCCAGCCCAATGGCTCGTACAACCGCAGCACGTTCGACGTCGACAGCGTCACGACGGTCGTGAGCACCCAGTCGTCGGGGGGCGTGTTCGCGCAGGCTGTTCGCGCGATTTCAAGCCACTGGTCGGCCGCGTTTCAAGTCAACGCGCGGCGGTCGACATTCCAGAACTACGACGGCCGGTTCACGGGCGGACCGGCGGTCGAGTACAACATCTTCCCCTACGCCGAGGCGACGCGGCGTCAGCTCCGCCTCGTGGCTGCCCTCGACGGGGAGGTGGCGGCGTATGTGGACACGACGCTGTTCGGGCGCACGCGCGAGGTCAACCTGCGCCCCCGCGTCTCGGCGACGGCGGTGTTCGCACAGCCGTGGGGCTCGGCCAACACGTCCGTCAGCGCGTCCAGCATCGCGACGCGGGCCGGCAAGTACCAGCTCGGCCTCAACGGCAACATCGACCTGCGCATCGTGCAGGGGCTCAACCTGAACGTGTTCGGGAACGTCTCGCTCATCCGCGACCAGATCAACCTGCCTAGGGCGGGCGCGACACCGGAGGAGATCCTGACGCGCCAGCGCGAACTCGCGACGGGCTACCAGTACTTCATGGGCTTGGGCCTGTCGTACACGTTCGGCTCCATCTTCAACCCCGTCGTCAACGCGCGCTTCGGCAACTAGGGCGACTAGGCGCGCCAGACGGCCTTGACGTTGACGAGCTGCCGCAGGCCCTCGACGCCAAGCTCGCGGCCCATTCCCGACACGCCGACGCCGCCGAACGGCAGTTCGGCCTGGCTCGCGACCATCGCGTTGACGGCCACGACGCCCGCCCGGACGGCCCGCGCGACGCGCTCGGCACGTGTCGCGTCCCCGGTCCAGACCGACGCGCCGAGGCCGAAGCGCGTCGCATTCGCCAGCCGGACGGCATCAGCCTCGTCACGCGCGACCGAGATGGAGGCAATCGGCCCGAACAGCTCCTCGGTGTAGGGCACGGTGCCCTCGGCGACATCAACGAGCACGCCCGGAGTGACGAAAAAGCCTGGGCCGTCGAGCGCCGTCCCGCCGGTGGCGAGACGCGCGCCTTGGGCGACCGCGCGGCGCGTCTGGTCGAGCAACGCCTCGCGGAGGTCTGCGCGGGCGAGCGGCCCGACGTCCGTCGCCTCGTCCAGCGGATCCCCCACGCGGAGCGCGGCCACGCGGGCGACGACGGCTTCGGTGAAGGCATCCGCGACAGCGGCCTCGACGATAAACCGCTTCGCGGCGATGCAGCTCTGGCCGGAGTTCTGCATCCGCGCGGTCACGCCTGCCTGCACGGCCGCGTCCACGTCGGCGTCCGCAAGAACAATGAACGGGTCGGACCCGCCGAGTTCGAGCACGACGGGCTTGAGCGCGGCTCCCGCCTGCGCGGCCACGGCCCGTCCCGCCCGCTCCGAGCCTGTCAGGGTGACCGCAGCGACGCGGTCGTCTGCGATCACGGCCGCGACGCGGGCGTCGGCGATGGGCAGGTGCTCGAAGGTCCCCTCCCCTGCTCCAGCGAACGTCTCGGCGAGCGCGTCGCCGCAGCCGCGGACGTTTGGCGCGTGCTTCAGCAGAACCGTCCCGCCGGCCAGGACGACCGGCACGGCCGCGCGCACAGCCTGCCAGTACGGGAAATTCCACGGCATGATGGCCAGAACCGTCCCGAGCGGCTCGTACGAGACGAAGGCGCCGGGCGCAGCGGCAGGCCGCGGGCTATCGGCGAAGGCCTCAGGGGCCATCGCAGCGAGGGCGCGCGCGGCGACGGCGCACTTGCGGACCTCGGCGCGCGCCTGCACGAGCGGCTTGCCCATCTCGGCCACGGCAAGGCGCGCAAGACGCTCGCAGTCGGCGTCGAGGCGATCGGCGAGGGCGAGCACCGCCGCGATGCGCGCCTCGAGCGGCACCTCGCGCTGCCGGGCGGCCGCCTGCGAGGCCCGGTCGAGAGCCGCATCGAGCGCGGCGTCAGAGAGGTCCGCGTGGTCGGCGAGCGGCTCGCCTGTCGCGGGGTTGACGGAAACGGGCATCGGATAGGCACCGGGGAGGGTGCGCGTCACACCGAAGCGGCGGGGTTTGGTTCGGCGGACGCCTCGGGACGGACCGACCGGCCGATCAAACCGGCTGCGCCCTCCCCTTGCACCCCTTCTTCCCTTGCCGACGCCGCGCCGCGTGGGGACATTGCCGGACTTCACCCGACGCACCCCGACCGATGGCCCCGGACGGCACCTTCCGCCGCAGCGCGCGCCTCGTCCGGTCATGGTTCGGCGGGCTCCGGCGGTCTGTGCGCCGTGCGGTCCGTGAGGCGCCCCCCGTCTCGGGCGACGGGACGGCCGAAGCGTTCCCGCAGGCCCCACCCGAAGCGCCGCCAGCGTCGGTCCAACCGACCGCCCCGGAGACGCCTCCCGCCGACGAGGTCACGGCCCGCGGCGTCTCGCGCCGCGCCGTCGAGGCGCTCGTCGGGATGCCCGTCGGGCCGCTCGCGCTCTACGAGCATGCCCTCCGCCACCGCTCGCTCTTCCGCGGCCTGCCCACGGACGGGACCGAGAGCAACGAGCGCCTCGAATTCCTCGGCGACGCCGTCCTCGGGGCGGTCGTCGCCGAGGCGCTCTTCACGGCCTTCCCCGACCGCGACGAGGGCCTGCTGACGCGCACGCGCGCGAGCCTCGTCAACGGCAAGGCGCTCGCCGGCTACGCCGAGGCGCTCGGGCTCGGGCCGCTGCTGCTCCTCTCGGACAACATGGACTCGGCCGCCGGCCGCGCCAACACCACCATCCTCGCCGACGCCTTCGAGGCCGTCTTGGGGGCCGTCTATCTCGACCTCGGCTTCGACGCCGCGCGCCGCTTCGTCCTGCGCGTCCTCGACGCCCACGCGAGCGTGCAGGACGCCGCGCAGGACCGCAGCAACCACAAGAGCCGCCTGCTCGAACTCGTCCAGAGCCGCGGCCTCGCCCAGCCGATCTACTCGGTCGTGAGCGAGGAGGGCCCGAGCCACGACCGCCGCTTTACAGTCGCCGCCGGCG
>DASVSE010000231.1:0-3702 GCA_036388235.1 Rubricoccaceae bacterium
CGGCAGACGACATCGTCGCGGCGCTCGCCTGGCTGAAGGAGAAAAACGTCCGGGCTGTCCTGACGGGCGCCGCCGAAGGCTGGCGCGTCGCAGACCAGATCGCGGCCGCCGGCCTGCCGGTCCTCGTCGGACCCGTTCTCACGCTCCCAACACGCGACGCGGACCGCTATGCGCGCCCGTTCGAGAATGCCGGGATGCTCGCCGCCGCCGGCGTGCTCGTCGCGATCCGCTCCGAAGAGGAGGACAACGCGCGCAACCTGCCCTTCCACGCCGGCTTTGCCGCTGCCTATGGCTCCGAGTTCGGGTTCGGGCCGGCAGAAGCGCTCGCCGCCGTCACAATCAACCCTGCCCGCATCTTCGGCGTCGACGACCGCCTGGGAAGCCTGGAAATCGGCAAAGACGCCACGCTCTTTGTCGCCGACGGCGACCCATTTGAGGCGCGCACACACGTGACAGCCCTTTTCATTCGGGGTCAGCAGGTCCCGCTCGTCAGCCGCCAGACCGAGCTCTACGAGGAATTTCTAAACCGAGGCGCATCCTCGCAGTAGAGGCAGCCTGGCGAGAGGCGGCGTGAGTAGCCGGACGCCTCGGGCTCATGCGTCGTGCCGGAGGACGAAAAGGTCGTGTGCGTGGCCCAGATATTTTTCGGGGACGTTGCCTGTTTGGTCGTCCGATTCCGCTAGACAGAAAGGGCGGGCTTCAAGCGGGTCTGCCTGTCGCGGCGGCCGTCCCATCGTGTGGTGGATGGGATGGCCGCCGCTGTTTGTCTCGGGAACTGCAGGTCCCTCCTGCCTACACGTCGAGGTCGTCCACCTCGGCTGCGTGGTCCATAATGAAGGCAAAGCGAGGGGCAGCGTCGCGCCCCATGAGGTCCGAAATCGTCGTCTCTGTCACCACGCGGGCGTTGTCGGGGATCGTGACGCGGAGCAGGCGTCGGCGCTCGGGATCCAGGGTCGTCTCGTGGAGCGTCTTGGGCATCATCTCGCCAAGCCCCTTGAACCGCTGGATTTCGACACTCGCACGGGGGTTCTTCTTCTTGATCCGCGCGACGATGCGGTCGCGGTCGGCCTCATCGAGTGCCCATTGCGTCTCCTTGGCCGAGTCGACGCGGAACAGGGGCGGCTGCCCGATGAAAACGTGCCCGCCGTCGATCAGTGGCCGCAGGTAGCGGTAGATGAACGTCAGCAGTAGCGTCGCGATGTGGAGGCCGTCGGCGTCGGCGTCCATCAGCAGAATGACCTTGCCGTAGCGAAGCTTGGCCGGGTCGAGGTCCTCACCCAACCCGCAGCCGAGCGCGTCGACGATGTCGGACAGCTCCTTGTTGTCGAGCACCTTGGTGCGCGTCGCCTGCTCGGCGTTCAGCACCTTGCCGCGCAGCGGGAGGATGGCCTGCGTGCGGCGGTCGCGGCCCTGCTTCGCCGAGCCGCCGGCCGAGTCGCCCTCGACGATGAACAGTTCGCTTTCGGACGGATCGGTGGACGAGCAGTCCGAGAGCTTGCCGGGCAGGTTGAGGCGGTGCGAGACGGCGCTCTTGCGGCGCACCTGGTTCGCGGCGGCTCGGCTCGCGACGCGCGCTCGGGCCGACTGCACGACGCGGGCGACAATGGCCTCGGCTGCGCTCGGATGCGCGTTCAGAAACTGCTCGAACTCGACGCGGAACGCGCCTGCGACGGCCGCCCGCGCCTCGGGGTTGTTGAGCTTCTCCTTGGTCTGCCCCTGGAACTGCGGGTCGACGTGGAACAGGTTGACGACCGCGACGAGGCCTTCGCGAATGTCTTCGGCAGTCAGCTCCAGCTTTTTCTGGCCGAGTTCGTGGGTGTCGATGTAGGTCCGGACCGCCCGCGTGACGCCGTCGCGGAGGCCCTGCTCGTGCGTCCCACCGTCGCGCGTCGGGATGCCGTTGACGAACGAGGCGACGGTCTCGCGCGGCGCCTCGGTCCAGACGAAACAGATTTCGGCCCGCAGGCCGTCGGTCAGCGTCGGCTGGCGGACGAGAAACGGCTCGGGGTGGACGCGGCGCGTCTTCTGCTCGCCAACGAGACGGTCGAGGTACTCGGCGATGCCACCTTCGTGGACAAACTCGTGGCGCGTGCCGGCGACGTCGTCCTTGAAGACGATCCGGAGCGCACCGTTGAGGTAGGTCTTGATCTCGAGCGTCTCCCGGATGAGGTCGGCGTCGAAGGCAATCTTGCCGAAAATGGCCTCGTCGGGCAGGAACGTGATCGTCGTGCCCGTCCCACGGACGTTTTCGCGGGCGACGCGGATCGGCCCGAGTGAGACTCCGCGCGCAAAGCGCTGTTCGTACTGCTTGCCGTCACGGCGGACCTCGGCCGTCAGGCTCTCGGAAAGGGCGTTCACGACGGACGACCCGACCCCGTGGAGACCGCCGGAGGTGACATAGTTCGAGCCGTCGAACTTGCCGCCCGCGTGGAGGGTCGTCAGGATGACTTCGAGCGCCGAGACACCGCGGCCAGGAATGACGTCGACCGGAATGCCGCGGCCGTTGTCCGAAACCGAGATCATTCGGCCGTCGCGGTGGAGCGTGACCTCGATGCTCGTCGCGTAGCCGTTCGTGGCCTCGTCGACGGCGTTGTCGACGATCTCCCAGACAAGGTGGTGCAGCCCGGCCTTGCCGGTTCCACCGATGTACATGCCGGGGCGCTTGCGGACAGGGTCGAGGCCCTCGAGGACCTGAATGTCGGCGCCGGTGTAGCTGGTCGTTTCGGCCATCGTGCGTGGGTGTCGGGGGAACGGGGCCAATCTAGGCCCGGGGCGCGTCACCCGCGTGTCACCACTTAGTCGCCGAGCCCGAGCGCAGGCATCTCGTCGGCCGCGGCCTCGATGAACGCCTCGCGGGACGCGTGCGCGAGGCCGCGCGGCGAGCGGCTCTCGGCCGACGAGAACAGGCGGCTGCGGATCGGGGCCCCACCGCCGGGCGTGGCTCCGGCGACGATTGCTCCGGTCGCATCGTTCCACAACACGAGTGCGGCGCGCGTGACGATGGTGTCGTCTGCCTGGGTGGCCGTCATGCCCATGCCGGTCGTCGGGTTAGGGACGCCCATAAACCGCGTGCTTCCCGTTTTGAAGCCTGTGCCGGCATCGGCGATGATCAGGACCGCGTCCACGTTCGGCCCGAAGGCGTCGGCGGGTGCGGCGAGGCCGGCAAGTGTCTTCCGGACGTGCATCGTACCGCGCCTCCCGACGAGCGGCGCGGCGACGCGGTACGACCCGTAGACGAACTCTACGCCTGCCGGTAGCGGCCCGACCTGCACGTCGGTCCAGACACCTGACGCGCGCAGCGCGGCCACGAGCGTGTCGGCGGCGATGCTGCGGTACGAGCGTGCGCCGAGTGCGCCGAGCGGAACGAACTCGGCAGCCCGGACCGTGTCGGGCAGCGCCGCGGGCCGCTCACCAAGCGTCGGGGCGACGACGACCAGCAGACGGCCCCGGAGCGGAGGCGCATCCGGGAGAAGGTCGATGGTGCCGACGGCTGCGGGCGCGCAGCCAGCGGATACGAGCGCAAACAGGACGAGGATGAGGCGGCGCATGGGCAGCAGAAGGAGGTCTGGAGCAGGACCGCGAGAATAGCACGCTCCGTGAATCTGGATGTGAAGGAGTTCGCTGCCCAGAATGCTTGACAATGAGAAGGCGTCGGGAGACTGCGAGACCGCTCCCGGAGGCAACCAGACGGCATCGGCAGGC
>DASVSE010000232.1:0-2405 GCA_036388235.1 Rubricoccaceae bacterium
TCGACAGGAAGTACACCTGGAGGTTGAAGCTCCACCGCCGCATGTCGCCGTAGAAGTCGGCGAGGTATGGGTTGTCGTCGACGGACTCGAAGAAGGGCGTCCAGCCGAACGTGTCGGCGAGAATCTGCGTGAGCGTGCTCTTGCCGGCCCCGATGTTGCCTGCGACGGCGACGTAGAGCGGCCGCGGGGTCTCGGCGGGAGGGGCGTCGCCGTCGGGTGAACCCGAACCTGCGGGCGGGTCGAGGTTGAGGTCGGTCTGCATCGGCGGCATCAGGTGGCCGGGAAAGGTACGGGGCGCGTCGCGCGTTGGCGGGCGGGCGCCGTCAGCGCGGCGTCGTGAGGTCGGCGGCGCGGACGGTGTGCTCCCAGAGCACGGCGCCGGCGGGGTCGTAGGTCCGCATCGTCAGCGAGCGGTCGGCGCGTGTTCCCGAGAAGGTGAGCGTGCCGAAGTTGCGCGTCGTGTTGACGAGCGTCCCGGCGATGCGCGTCGGGGCGTCACGCTCGGGCGAGCCGTCGCGCGAAGCTGAGTCCGAGACGCCAGCCGTGAGCGGGGACGACGTGAAGTCGTAGAGCGGGTACGTGCCCGGCCGCTCGAGGCGCTGCAGTTCGGCGTGGTGGCGGTCACCCGAGAGAAACACGACGCCGTCGATGCGACGCTCGGCGAGGGCTGCGAAGAGGGCCGCACGCTCCTGCCCGGCGACGTTGGCGTAGGTCTCGAAGATCGGGGCCGGGTTGACGATCTGCCCGCCCATCGCGACGACCTTGAACGGCGCGCGGCTGGCTGTGAGCGCCTCGACGAGCCACTGGTACTGGACGCTGCCGAGCATCTGCTGCTGGGCTACGTCGGGCGTGCCGTTGGGCGTGCGGAAGGAGCGGTCGTCGAGGAGGAAGAACTCCGCGTCGCCGATCTGAAACTGGGTGAACGCGCCCGGCGTGCCCGGCAGGCCGTAGGTCGGATTGGGCCAGTAGCGGCGGAACGTGTCGAGCGCGGCGCCTTTGTGGATGTACGAGCGGTCCGAGTCGTTCGGGCCGTAGTCGTGGTCGTCCCACGCCGCGTAGTGCGGGGCCGCGGCGAGGAGCGGCTGGAGGTCCGGCGTCGCGCGGGCGTGGGCGTAGCGGTAGGCGATGCCTTCCGCACTCCACCAGTCCGTCTCGCGGAGGTAGACGTTGTCGCCGAGCCAGACCATCGCGTCCGGCTGGAGGCCTGCGATCGTCCGAAAGATGCCTGTGTCGCCGCCGTAGGGCGTGCCCGGCCGGCCGAATTCGTCGTTGTCGTAGAAGCACGAGCCGATGGCGACCGTGACGGTCGGCGGGTCGGTCCGGTACTGCCAGAGCGGCTGCGTGGTGAGGCCTGTCGCGACGGTCTGCGGAACCGCGCGGCCGTCGACCAAGACACGGTAGGTGTAGCGGGTCCCGGGTGCGAGGCCCGAGAGGCGAAGGCTCGCCGTCCCGTCGGGCGCGGTCGCGACGGCCGCCGTCGTGTCGGGTGCGACGGCGAGCGGGGCGCCCGCCGCGGGCTCGGCCTGCACGACGAGGCGGACGAGCGCAGGTGCGGTCGTCTGGACCCACACGGTCGCCTCGCGCATCGTGACGTCGGCGAGCATCGGCCCGGCGGCAAGCGTGTCGGCGGCGGGGAGAGCCGATGCAGCCGGAAGGGCAGGGCGGAGGCCCGCCCGCGCGAGCGCGGCATCGACGGCCCGCCCGACGGCGGCCTGCCCGGCGGGCGACGTCGCGGCGGTCGTGGCGAGCGGCACGCAGCCGGAGACGGCGAGCGCCAGTGCGACGAAAGGACCGGCGAGGGCAGCGGGGCGGATCATGGCGGCGCGGCCGGGCCGCGGGTGGGTCAACGAAAGCGCCGCGCCCCGGCAGAGGACGCGGCGCAGGGATGGCCGAGGCGGATGCCGGTGGTCAGGCGTCCGAGTCGTCCTCGTCCTCATAGACGGGGACCGGGCGGACATCCCACTGGATCATCTGCTCGATGTCGGCCGAGTCCTCCCCGTCCTCGTCGACGAACGTGTAGTCGCCGAGGGCGTCGCGCTGGCTGGCCTTCACGCGCGCCCACTTGGTGCCGTTGGCGTCCTCGAACTCGTCCGGGAACGGGCTCTCGACGCGGTAGCTCGGGTGGTACGTGCGATACGTCTTCGCGGCGTCGTAGAGGGCTGCGCGGCGGGCGCCAGGGCGGGTGGCCGAGTAGCCGACCACGCGGAACGGCGGGATGTTGATGATGGCGATGACGTCGTCGCCCTCGTCCTCGGGGTCGGAGTACTCGGGGCGCATCACCTTGAACTCGTCGGGGTGCGGGTACGCGCTGCGGTCGTCGAACATGGCCGGTGCTGGTCGGGTCTGGAGCCCGAAGGTACGGCCGGGGCTGCCGCCTCCGCCGGGACGATGCCCGCCGGCGCGTC
>DASVSE010000233.1:0-12690 GCA_036388235.1 Rubricoccaceae bacterium
CGCCGACCCGTGGTAGCGGATCGTCGCCTCGACGACGGGCATGATCACCCCGTCCGCCTCGAGGCTCGCGTACGCGACACCCTGCGAGCGCAGCGCCTCGGTCCGCGCGGCCTCGAACCAGTCGAGGTAATGCGTGTGGTAGACGACGCCCATCGGGTCGCACTCGCGGTAGCGCACGCGGTGGCGGTGGACGTACGTGAGGACCGGCATCGAAACGGGGGAAACGGGCGGTGCGAGACCGAGCAAGCGGCCGCCTCGCCTCTCAGACCTCGGCAAAGGCGCCCATGGCGTCGAACTTGGCGAGGCGGGCCGCGAGGAGCGCGTCGGTCGGCTCGCCCGACAGCGTGTCGAGCGCTGCGGCGATGGCCCGGCCGACGGCGTCAAAGGCCGCGTCGGGGTTGCGGTGCGCGCCGCCCGTTGGCTCGGCCACGACCTCGTCCACGACGCCCTGCTCGATAAGGTCCGAGGCCGAGAGTTTGAGCGCGCGGGCGGCGTCCTCCTTGTGGTCCCAGTTGCGCCAGAGGATCGACGAGCACGACTCGGGCGAGATCACCGAGTACCACGCGTTCTCCAGCATCAGGATGCGATCGCCGACGCCGATGCCGAGCGCGCCGCCCGAGGCGCCCTCGCCGATCACCACGACGATGATCGGTACGGGCAGGCGCGCCATTACGAGCAGGTTTCGGGCGATGGCCTCAGCCTGCCCGCGCTCCTCGGCTTCGAGGCCCGGGTAGGCCCCGGGCGTGTCGAGAAACGTGACCACGGGCCGGCCAAACTTGGCCGCCATCTCCAGCAACCGGAGCGCCTTGCGGTACCCTTCGGGGTTGGGCATCCCGAAGCGGCGCTCCTTGCGCTGGTTGGTGTCGCGGCCCTTCTGGTGCCCGAGCACGACGACCGAGCGGTCCGCGCCGCCGTAGCGCGAGCCCACAAACCGCGCGAGCCCACCGACCAAGGCGGGGTCGTCGGCGAAAAGGCGGTCGCCCTTGAGCTCAACGAAGCCGTCCGTGAGCGCCTCGATGTAGTCCAGCGTGTAGGGCCGCTCGGGGTGGCGCGCAATCTGGACCCGCTGCCACCGCGTGAGCCCGCGGTAGATCGACGTTCGGAGCGTGTCGACGCGCATCTCAAGCGCCTCGATCTGCTGTGACAGGTCGACCGTTCCGTCGTCGGCCTCGAAACGGCGGAGCTCCTGGAGCTTGGCCTCCAGGTCGGCGAGGGGCTTCTCGAAGTCGAGCAGGTGGGCCATGGGTCAGGGGCGGCGTGCGGGGAGGCGGAAGGTACGGGACCGCGGCTGTCGCGTCCGTCCACCTCCGAGGCACCGACCGACCGAAATCTCAGCGCGTCAGGGCGCGCCAGAGAATCTGGAGGTCCAGCCCCGCGGACTGGTGCCGTGCGTAGAACCAGTACGCGCGGTGCGCCTCGGTGATAGAGGCGGCCGGCGCGGCAAGCGTGTCGAGCACCGACACGACCCCCGGGGCGAGCCCCCAAGCCGCAGGCGGCTGCGCGCGCGCTGTGTCTACGCCGACAAGCGCGATGCGGCCGGCCAGCACCGCCGGCATCTGGGCCGCCAGGGCGACGGCCCGGCGTGTCCGCACGCCTGGGGCGACGCGCGCGGCGAGGCGCAGCACGGGTCCGAGCGCGAGCAGCAGCAGCGCAACGGGGACTTCAACGGTCCGCCGCCCGCGGCGCAGTGGCGCGACGGCCCGCTCGGCGTCCAGCAGCGGCGCCGAGACGTCCTCGACGGATGCCTTGCCGATGATCCGGTCGCGCCCTGAGGCGAGGATCTTGAGGTGGACGGGCACGTCGCGGAGCGCGCGCATGCCGTCGAGGATGGCCGTGTTCGAGAGGCTGTCGGCCGCGAACACGACCTCCTGAACCGCGTGCAGACGGGCGAGGTCGCGGATCTGACGCGGCAGGCCCGCGTGCGGCGGCGTGTCCGCCTCAATTGGGTCGGGCCGCGCCGCGACGTATCCGACCACCGTCACCGGCGACCGCCCGGGGACGTCAACGAGGCGCCGCAGGCGGACGGCCTCGGCTGCCGAGCCGACGACGAGCACGCGACGCGGCCCGACCGTCTTGCGGCGCCGGACGAGCCGCCACGCCATCAGGAGAACAGCCGCTGCTGCGTACCCAAACAGAACCGCCGCCCGGCTGAAGGCGATTGACGGGACGAAGAACGAGGCTGCGGCGACCGTCAGGACCGCCCCGGCCGTTCCGACGGCGACGGCTCGGAGCCGCCCGCTTGCGACCCGCACCGCGAGCGCCTGCAAGGCTGCGTACACGGGCAGGACGAGGCCGTAGTAGGACGCTCCGAATGCGAACCCATCCGCCCGGGCCCACAGCGCGGCTGCCGCTGCGAGGGCGACCCATGCCAGCGCGACATCAACGAGTGGGCCGGCGACGGACCGCCCGAGGCGCCCGAGGGCGGCTACGGCGCCGCGGACGACGATTCCGGCCCGCAGGCCCGCCGCGAGCAGCTGCGATGCGATCCGCTCGCCACGCCCGGCCTCCGACTGCCGGACGTGCTTCTCGACGAAGCGCAGCATCGCGCCGTAGAACAGGAGCACGTAGCGCAGATCGCCCTTCTTGGTGCTCTCGCCCTTGTAGTGGATGATCTGCGTCCGCGGCGTGTAATGGATGCGCCATCCGGCCTGCTGGATGCGGTAGCACCAGTCGAGGTCCTCGCCGTACATGAAAAAGTCCTCGTCCAGCAGGCCGGCGGGGCGGCGCGATAGGCTGTCGGGCTGAGCGTTGTCGCCCCCGTCACTGGTCTGGTCGTCCCCAAGCACGGCCGCGCGGCGGACCATCATGCACGAGCCACTCAACGCGTCGACCTCGCCGCCCTGGTCCGGCGACACGTGCGAGAGGTTGTAGCGGCCGAAGCGCGCGCTCTTTGGAAACAGACGGCCGAGGCCCGAAATGCGGTAGAACGCGACCGCAGGGGTCGGAAACGAGCGGCGGCTCTCGGGGGCAAACGTGCCGTCGGGGTTGAGGATGCGCGGCCCGACCGCTCCGGCCGTCGGCCGGGCATCCATAAAGGCGACGAGCGTGCGGAGCGTGTCTTCCTGGACGAGCGTGTCCGGGTTGAGCACGAGCACGTACCGCCCCCGCGCCTCGCGGATGGCCTGGTTGTTGGCCGTCGCAAAGCCGACGTTGGCCTCGTTGGCGATGAGGCGAACATGAGGAAAGCGCTCACGGACGCGCGTCACCGTTCCGTCAGCCGAGTCGTTGTCGACGACGAACGTTTCGATGGTCAGCCCGCCCGAGGCGCGCTCGACCGATTCGATGGCCTGCTCGAGAAACTCGCGGACGTTGTACGTCACGATCACGACCGACACGTCGACGGTCTGCACCGACACGGTGGCGGGTGCGGCGGGCGGCGCGGCGGAGCGCAGGCGGGCGGAGGTTCGGGACATGGCGGGCAAGATACAGAGCTGGCCCGGCTCGGCCCGGGCAGGGGTTCAGGGCACCGCGTTGTGCCCTGGTGAAGACGCGGTCTGGTCCGGAAGCCACAGGTGGTCGGAGTCGTAGCGTAGGCCCTGTGGGCTCCAGCCTGCGCATTCGTCCCGCCCGCTCGCTCTGCTGTGTCCCGTTCTGCCGCCCGTCGCGAAATCCGCGCGACGCTTGTGCTCGCCCTCCCGTTCGTCCTGACGCAGCTCGTCCAGATGTCGATGAGCTTTCTGGACGTCGTGATGGTCGGGCGCGTCGGGACCGACGCTCTGGCAGCGGCCGTGCTCGGCTCGACGCTCTACTTCACCCTCATGCTCGTCGCGATGGGCGTCATCACGGCCGTGCAGCCGAGCGTGGCGCAGGCCGTCGGCGCGGGCGACGACGTGGGGGCGGGGCGGGCGGCGCGGCAGGGGCTCTGGCTGGCCGTCCTGCTCGGCGTGCCAGGGTTCGTACTCGTCGGCTTCGCCGAGCCGATCCTGCGCGCCGCCGGCCAGATGCCCGAAACGGCCGCCCTCGCCGCTCGCTACCTCGCCGCCGAGCGCTGGGGGCTCGTCCCGACGCTTCTGTTTACGGCCCTGCGCGGGCTGTGCGAAGGCGCGGCCCGGCCCCGCCCCGTCCTCGTGGCGACGGCCGTCGGACTCGTGCTGAATGTGTCGCTCAACGCCATCCTGATCTACGGCCTGCTCGGCGCGCCCGCGCTCGGCCTCGTCGGCGCCGGCTGGGCATCGTCCATCGCGACGACCGTGATGGTGGTCGGGCTGGGCGCGTACGTCTGGCGCGGTCCGCTCGGGCGCTTTCGTCTGTTCGACGGCATCGCGCGGCCGGACTGGACCGCGCTGTGGGGGCTGTTCCGGCTCGGCTGGCCGATCGGGATCAACTTCGGACTCGAGAGCGGCCTGTTCACGGTTGCGACGCTGCTGATCGGGCGCATGGGCGAGACGTCGCTTGCGGCGCATCAGATCGCGCTCAATGCGGCCAGCGTGGCGTTCATGGTCCCGCTCGGAATCGGCATGGCTGGCGGCGTGCGCGTCGGGCAGGCCGCCGGCGCGGGTGACCTTCCCGCCGCAGCGCGCGCGGGCTGGGCGTCGATCGGACTGGGCGCGGCCTCAATGGCGGCCTCGGCACTCGTGTTCTGGTTCGTGCCGTCGCTCATCGTGTGGATCTACGCCGGTGCCGACGCGGAGCCTGGGCTTGTCCGGCAGACGGCGGCGCTGCTTGCCATCGCCGCCGTCTTTCAGCTGTTCGACGGGACGCAGGCGGCGGCTGCGGGCGCTCTCCGCGGGCTCAAAGACACCCGGGCGCCGATGGCGATCAGCGCGGTCTCGTACTGGGGCCTCGGGCTGGGATTGGGCGCGTACTTGCTGTTCGAACTGGACCAGGGCGCGCCGGGCATGTGGTGGGGGCTGACGCTCGGCTTAGCGGCCGCAGCTGTGCTGCTCACGACCCGATTTAGACGTCTCGTGCGCCAGCAGGCCTCGCCCCACGCCGCCCAAACCGTGAGGGTCCGGTGAGAATCACTGTGGGCTTCGGTGAGGACTGTGTCAGTACTTTCACTCTAAGGTGAAACATCGTACGGCGCCACGTCTAGACTCCGGGGTGTAGGAGATGGAGTGGCGGCCCGCAACGGGGCGGGGAGGAGATTCGTGCCTGTCCATTCGACCTATCTTCGCCCTGTCCGAGAAGGCCCCGGACTACCTTCCGAGGCCCTCCTCAGCCGTCAAACGACCGGCCCCTTTCTACCCTGCGGTCATGCCCCAGCTGTTTCCACGCGTCGCCAACACGCTCCCGACGCTGACGCTCCTCGGCGTTCTCGGCGGCGGGCTTCTGGTGACGCTCCTCGCCTGGTACTACCTCTCGCCCGAGTTCTACGAGGTCGGGTACCAGCCCGAGCAGCCGGTTCCGTACAGCCACGCGCTCCACGCAGGGCAGCTCGGGATGGACTGCCGCTACTGCCACAACAACGTCGAGCAGAGCCCGCACGCCAACATCCCGTCCACGCAGACGTGCATGAACTGCCACAGCGTGGTCCAGACGCAGAGCCCGGACCTGCTGCCGGTTCGCGAGAGCTGGGCGACCGGCGTGCCGATCCAGTGGGTGAAGGTGCACCACCTGCCCGACTACGCGCAGTTCAGCCACGCGGCACACGTCAACGTCGGGGTCGGCTGCGAGAGCTGCCACGGCCGTATCGACCAGATGGCGGTCGTCGGGCAGGTCGAGCCGCTGAGCATGGGGTGGTGCCTCGAGTGCCACCGCAACCCCGAGGAGTACCTCCGGGCCCCTGAGGACGTGACGGTGATGGGCCTCGCTGCTCAGGTCCGCTCCGACGAGGACACCTGGCAGGCGTACCTCACGGCCAACCGCGAGCGCATCGCCCGCGAAGGCATCAAGCCGCCCCAGAACTGCTCGGCCTGCCACTACTAAGCCGGTCCGTCGAGACGCAGCACCGGGCCCACGTCGGCGCCGTCACTCGACCCCTGTCCCCTGTACCTCACCCGAATGATCGAGCTCGACGTTCTGAGCGCTGCGGACCTCGCGGCCGACGATGACGCCCGCGCGGCGCACGGCAAGCCCCTGCCCTGGCGCAGCACGGCCGACCGCACGAGCGCGCCCGGCATGGCCGCCCTCCGCCATCACGAGTTCGCCTCGGGTGCTGCGCCCGAGACGGCGGACTCGGAGACGAGCCGCCGCACGTTCCTCAAGGTCATGGGCGCCTCGGCTGCGCTTGCCGGCCTGACGGGCTGCCGCCGGCCCGTCGAGACCATCGTCCCGTACGCGCGCAAGCCGCAAGACGTCATCGAGGGCCTGCCCAATTACTTCGCTACGGCCATGCCGTTCGGTGGGGTCGGGCACGCGCTGCTCGTCCAGAGCCACGAAGGGCGGCCGGTCAAGGCCGAGGGCAACCCTGAGCACCCGGTGAGCCAGGGCGCCACCGACGTGTTCGCGCAGGCGTCGATCCTCCAGATGTACGACCCGGACCGCAGCCGGCACATCCACTACCGCGAGGCGGCGTCGGGCAACGCCGGCCAGGCCGACTGGGCGCGCTTCGTCGCTGCGACGGCCGCCATCCGAAGCGCCGGCCGCGTCGTCGTCCTCGCCGAGCCGACCTCGTCGCCGACGCTGCTCGCGCTCCGCGAGCAGTTTCTCGCGGGCACGCCCGGCGCGCAGTGGATCACGATGGGCGCCCATGGCGACGACCACGAGGCCCTCGGCCTCCAGGCGGCCTTCGGCCGCCCGGTCCGGCCGCTTATGCGCTTCTCCGAGGCCGACGTCGTCGTCTCGTTCGACGGCGACTTCCTGGACGACACACAGGCGGGCGTTTGGAACAGCCGCGAGTACGCCCAGAGCCGCCGCGCCGACGCCCGCCGCGAGGCCGGCCGCGCGCCGATGTCGCGCCTCTACGTCGCCGAGTCCACGATGACCTCGACGGGCGGCATGGCCGATCACCGCCTGCGGATGAAGGCGGGCCAGGTGCCGTTCTTCGCCGCTGCCGTCGCGGCTGGCCTTGGCGTGGACACGGGCGCCCGCGGTGCGGTCCCAGCCAACCAGCAGGCCACGGTCGCCGCGATCGTGGAGGACGTCCGCGCCGCAGGCGGTCGCGCGGCGTTCGTCGCCGGACCGACGCAGCCCCCCGCCGTCCACGCGCTTGTGGCGGCCCTCAACAGCCGCTTCGGTGCCCGGACCGCGACGTACCTCGCGACGGAGACGCCGCCGGTCGTGCCCGTCGGGCCCGCCATCCAGGCGCTCGTCGGCGACATGCGCGCCGGCCGTGTCGGCGCGCTCGTGATGCTCGGCACTAACCCGGTCTACACGCTCCCGGCCGACCTCGGCTTCACCGAGGCGCTCGCTCGCGTGCCCGTCTCGGTTCACCACGGCCTCTACCGCGACGAGACCGGTCAGCGTGCGACGTGGCACCTTCCGGCCGCGCACTACCTCGAGTCCTGGGGCGACGTCCGGGCGCTCGACGGGACGCTCTCGGTCGTCCAGCCGCTCATCGCGCCGCTCTACGCCGACGCCCACTCGGACGTCGAGGTCCTCAACGCGCTCGTGACCGGCCGCAACAACGCCGGCTACGACCTCGTGCGCCGCACGATGCAGGGCCGACTCGGCAGCATCGCCGGCGGCGGGCTCGAAGACGCGTGGCGGACCGCGCTCCACGACGGCTTCGTGGCCGGCACGGGCTACACGCCGGCCGGTGCCGTCACCGGCGCGCCGAGCCTCGCTGGCCTCCGTCCGCCCCCGGCGACGACCGGCAATCAGGTCGAGCTCGTCTTCCGCGCCCACCCGACGCTCTACGACGGCCAGTTCTCCAACATCGCGTGGATGCAGGAGGCGCCGCACCCGATCACCAAGACGACGTGGGACCCCATCGCCCTCGTCAGCCGTGCGACCGCCGAGCGCCTCGGCGTCGGACAGGAGGAGGACGCCGGCAAGTCCTACAACTCCGTCGTGGAAGTCTCGACGGGCGCAGGCAAGACGGCCAAGATGCCCGTCTGGGTCCAGCCCGGCCACCCCGACGACTCCGTCACGGTCTACCTCGGCTACGGCCGCAGCATCGACTCGGACCGTTCCATTCCCGAGCGCGGCGTCGTCGAGCGGGTCAACACGTGGCTCCGCCCGGGCCACGTCGAGACTGACGTTTACCGACCTGGTCCGCTCGCGCACCTCGCCGGCGGCGCCCTGGACGGCGGACACACGGCCGCGCGCGCCGAGGGACTCCGGTCCCTCGCCAACATGACCGTCTTCCCGGGCGCCGACGTCCGGAAGGTCGGCGACGGCTACCTCGTCGCGACGACGCAGGACCACGGCTCGATGGAGGGCCGCGCGATCGTCCGCTCCGGGACGGTCGAGGAGTACCGCGCCGATCCCAAGTTTGCCCAAGACGAAGAGGCGTTCATCGAGAACACCCCGTGGGAAGCTTACCCGCCGCTCTGGGGCGATGAGAACTCCGCCGGCGAGGACAACCGCATCGACGAGTGGATCTACTCGGACAACCAGTGGGGCATGACGATTGACCTCAACGCGTGCTCCGGCTGCAACGCGTGCGTCGTCGCCTGCCAGTCCGAGAACAACGTCCCGACGGTCGGCAAGGACCAGGTCGCCCGCGGCCGCGAGATGCACTGGCTCCGCGTGGACCGCTACTACGTCGGTGACGAGGACGACCCGGGCATGATCACGCAGCCGATGTTCTGCCAGCACTGCGAGAACGCGCCCTGCGAGCAGGTCTGCCCGGTCAACGCGACGAGCCACTCGCCGGACGGGCTCAACGAGATGACCTACAACCGGTGCATCGGGACGCGCTACTGCGCCAACAACTGCCCGTACAAGGTTCGCCGGTACAACTTCTACAACTGGACCAAGACCCTCCCGATCGAGGTCCAGATGGCGAACAACCCGTACGTGACGGTTCGCTACCGCGGCGTCATGGAGAAGTGCACGTTCTGCGTGCAGCGCATCCGCCAGACAGTCCAGTACGCGCACATCGAGAACCGGCAACTGCGCGACGGCGAGGTCACGACGGCGTGCCAGCAGGCCTGCGCGGCCGGTGCCATCGTCTTCGGCGACCTCAAGGACCCCCGCTCGGCCGTCTCGCGCTCCAAGACGAGCCCACGCAACTACGCCGTCCTCGGCGAGCTTGCCGTCAAGCCGCGCCTGACGTACCTCGCGCGGCTCCGGAACCCGCACCCCGGCCTCGCGACGCCCTTCGACGCCACCGAGGCCGAGGCTTAGGCCCCGTCCCGTCTCCCTGACACCGCTCTCCAGATGGCAACCGTCACCTCCAAGAACGCCTACGGCCACTCGCCCGCCGGGGAGCCCGTCACGGGTCCCCAACTCGTAGGCGGCGACGGCAGTTCGATGAAGACGCTCGAGGAAGCGCCGCTCGTCAGCGGCAACCTCTCGTTTCATGACATCACCGAGATGGTGTCGGTCCACACCGAGAAGAAGACGCCGGCGGCGTGGTATGCCGCCTTCGGGGTGGCCCTTGCGTTCCTCGGGGTGTTCGGCTTCACAATCGCCTTCCTCCTGTTTAACGGGCCTGGCATCTGGGGGCTCAATAACCCGGTCTTCTGGGGCCTCGCGATCGTCAACTTCGTGTTCTGGGTCGGAATCGGGCACGCCGGAACGCTCATCTCGGCCGTCCTTTTCCTGTTCCGTCAGAAGTGGCGGACCAGCATCAACCGAGCCGCCGAGGCGATGACGCTGTTTGCCGTCGCCTGCGCCCTCGTGTTCCCCGGGATTCACATCGGACGAGTCTGGGTCGCATACTGGATGTTCCCGGTGCCGAACCAGATGGCCATGTGGCCCAACTTCAAGAGCCCGCTCATCTGGGACGTGTTCGCCGTCTCGATCTACGGGACGGTCTCGCTCCTGTTCTGGTACGTCGGCCTCATCCCGGACTTGGGGACGCTCCGCGACCGCGCCGTCCGGCAGGGCCGGATGCTGCGGGCCAAGATTTTCGGCTTCCTGTCGCTCGGCTGGACGGGCTCCAACCGCCACTGGCGGCACTACGAGCGGGCTTACCTCATCCTCGCTGGCCTCGCGACGCCGCTCGTCCTCTCGGTCCACTCGGTCGTGTCCTTCGACTTCGCGACCAGCCTCATTCCGGGCTGGCACACGACCATCTTCCCGCCCTACTTCGTCGCCGGCGCCATCTTCTCGGGCTTCGCGATGGTGGTGACGCTGCTCGTGGTCGCGCGGAAGGTCTACGACCTGAAGAACCTGATCACGATCGAGCACCTCGAGAAGATGAACATCATCATTCTCGTCACCGGCTCAATCGTCGGCTTCGCGTACATCACGGAGTTCTTTATCGCGTGGTACTCCGGGAACGAGTACGAGCGGTTCGCCTTCATCAACCGCGCGACGGGCCCGTACTGGTGGGCGTACTGGACGATGATGAGCTGCAACCTCATCTTCCCGCAGCTCTTCTGGAAGAAGTCGTTCCGCCGGTCGATCCCGATCATGTTCGCGATCTCGATTACGACCAACATCGGCATGTGGTTCGAGCGCTTCGTGATCACGGTGACGAGCCTCCACCGCGACTTCCTGCCGTCGTCGTGGGACTACTACACCCCGACGTTCTGGGACTGGTCCCTGTTCGCGGGCTCGTTCGGCCTCTTCTTTACGCTCTTCCTGCTTTTCCTCCGCTTCGTCCCGATGGTCGCCATCGCCGAGGTGAAGGGCGTCCTTCCGCAGGCCGACCCGCACTTCTACGGCGGTCACGGTGACGGGCATGGCGACGGCCACGGCCACGGCGACGGGCATGAGCACGTCGAGGTGACCACGCCGGCTGCGGCCGAGCCGGCCGGACCCGACCCGATGCAGGCGTCCGCGACCTCGCTCTAACCGGTCCCCGGCCGCCTCGCGGTCTGGACTCGCCTGCCCGACCGGCAGGACCCGCTCTCGGTACTCCGTACCCGCCTTTCTCTCCCATGGCTCTCCCGCTCCCGAAGCCGATCCGCAACGCCCTCGAGGTCCGCGCCAACGAGCACGTCGGCCTGCTGGCCGAGTTCTCGGACCCCGGTGCCCTCCACGACGCCGTCGTGGACCTCCGCAAGCGCGGCTATACCCGGCTCGACACGTTCAGCCCATTCCCGATTCACGGGATGGACCGTGCAATGGGCCTGCCCGTCTCGAAGCTGGCCTTCCTCGTCTTTGGAGGGGCGCTGGTTGGGCTCTTTGCCGGCTTCCTGCTCCAGTGGTGGACGAGTGAGGTCGACTATCCGATCAACATCTCGAACAAGCCGCTGTTCGCCGTCGAGTCCAGCGTGCCGATCATGTTCGAGCTGACGATCCTCTTCTCGGCGCTCACCGCCATCGGCGGGATGCTGGCGCTGAACGGGCTCCCGAAGCCCTACGACCCGCTGTTCTACTCGAAGCGGTTCGACCGGGTGACGGACGACGCCTTCTTCCTGCACGTCGGTCAGGCCGATGCGGAGTTCGAGCGCGGCAAGACCGTCCGTGACCTCTTCGGTCTGGGCGCGCTCGGCGTCGAGTTCGTGAACCACTCGGGTGCGACCGACCTCTCGCAGTCGGGCGAGCCGCTCGATACCGATGCCCCCGTGCTTGCGACGCCGCCCCACACGGGCGGCCAGATCTGACTCCCATGACCCGACCCGCCTCGCGCGCTGCGCTCGCCCTGCTCATCGCTGCGACCGCCCTCACCGGGTGCCGCGGCATGCAGAGCAGCAAGCCGCCAATCCACCCGAACCTCAACATGGACTTCCAGCAGCGGCTGGAAGCCCAGGAGCCGAACGCCTTCTTCGCCGACAACGCCGCGCAGCGGCAGCCGGTGGCCGGGACGGTCGGCCGCGGGCAGCTCCAGACGACGGGCAATGCGCCGTTTTACTATGGCCGTGACGCCGACGGCGCCTATGTCCCCGAAGTGCCCGTCGAGGTGACGCCAGCGCTTCTCGAACGCGGGCAGGAGCGGTTCAACATCTACTGCTCGGTGTGCCACGGCCTCGCAGGCGACGGCCGCGGGATCGTCGCCGTCGGCAACGGCGGGCAGGGCTACGGATTCGCGGTGCCGAGCTACCACACCGAGGGCCTCAAAGCCCGTCCGGACGGCTACATCTACGACGTGATCCTCAACGGCGTCAACTCGATGCCGAGCTACGGACACGAGATGCCGCCGTCGGACCGCTGGGCCGTCGTCGCATACGTCCGCGCCCTCCAGGAGTCGCAGGACGCCGCGCCTGAAAGCCTTCCGGCGACCGAGCGCGAGCGCCTCGCCACGTACAACCCGAACGTCTCCATCCAGACCGGCAACTAGACGGTCTCAGGACGGGAATCGCGCTTCCGCGCGGCGCCTCAGTCCCTGCACCCCGACCCTTTCATGTCGAACGCCCTCACCCGCCTTGTCTTCGACCCGGTCGACCCGGACCGCGAGCGCGTCCCGCGCCGGTATCAGCTCGCCGAGGACTCGCGTGCTGCGCTCATCGCGGCTGGCGTGGGCGTCGTTGCGCTCGCCGCTGGCGCCGCCGTCGGCATCCCGTCCGGGCTGACCCACGTTCTGTTCGCGTACCTCATCGCGTGGGTCTTCTGCGTCTCGGTCGCGCTCGGCGCCCTGTTCTTCGTGATGATCCAGCACCTCACCAAGGCGCGCTGGAGCACGACGGTCCGCCGCATTCCGGAGGCGATTGCGGCCAACTTCCCGTTTCTGGCGCTCGCCGGCATCCCCATCCTTCTGGGCATGCACGAGCTGTTCCACTGGACGCACGCCGACATTTACGAGGTTGGCAG
>DASVSE010000234.1:0-1683 GCA_036388235.1 Rubricoccaceae bacterium
CGACGGGTCGGGGCGGGCGCTGCATGAACGGCGAGAGCCGATTTAGCGCGCGAGCACGATGCGCGTCGAGCCTGCCGCGCGCTCGCCCTCGACGCGGACGACGTACGTCCCGGCGGGCAGGTCGCCGCCGGCGATCTCGACCGTCTCGTAGACGCCGGCCTCGACGGGGGCGTCGAACAGCGTGCGGACCTGGCGGCCAAGCGCGTCGTAGAGCACGACGCGCAACGCCTGCGCCTCGGCGACGCGGAAGCGGACCGACGTCTGCGGCGTGAACGGGTTCGGCGTCGCCGCCTGCACCTCCACGGGCGCAACCGTCTCGACCGAGCCCTCGCCGGCCGACGGGCGGTAGTTGAACGGCGTCAGCGTCGGGCCGCGAAGCTCACACGTGCCGGTCGTGCGGGCGGACGACGAGCGGTACCAGAACACGTTGTCGGCGCCATTCACCGATTCGTTGTTCAGCCACGGCTCGAACTGGAACGCGCAGCCGCCGCCGAAGACGATGCCGTCGTAGATCTCGTTGGTCTTGTACTGCACGACGAGGACGTCGGCCTTCGAGAACGCGTCGGTCGGGAGCAGCAGATCCGCTGTGCTCGGCGTGACCCGGAAGCCCGCGTTCGTCGTGGCGTCCGTCACGGCCCACTCGCGAACGGTGCGGGTCGTGTTGCCAAGCGTGCCCGTCCCCCAGTTGCGGCGAGCCTCGGTCGAGAGCGTCGTGACGACGCCCGACATGCTCGTCTCCGTCACGATGTCGTTGCTGGGCGTGCTTTCGAGGTCGAAGTCGAAGCGCCAGTACGCGTGGTGGCGCCGCGGGCGGGCGGTGCACGAGTTCGGCGACGACGCGAACGAGTACTCGGGCCAGATGCGGCCGTCGGAGTAGAAGTGCCACTTCACGCGGTACCGGTACCAGCCGGCCTGCGCGTGGCCCGTCAGGACGAGCTCGGTCCCGTAGTCCTCCACGGCGACGCCGCGGAACGACCCCTGGTCCGAGACCGGACCGGTCGTGCTGCGCTCGCAGTTCGTGATGACCGAGCCTGCGACGGCGTCCATGTAGTACGTGTTCGACGTGCCGCCGGCGACGGCCGTCGCGAGGTACGGGCTTTCTGAGTCCTGCCAGTCGCGGTAGCAGCCGCAGCCGCCGGCGTCGTACTCGACGTTGAGGACCGGCACGCTGGCGCGCTCGAAGACCTTGCGGCCGAGGTAGCGCACGTTGCGAACCTCGAGGCCGGTCCCGTCGGGCAGCGACGTGTTGCCGGGGCGGTAGAAGTCGAACTCCCAAACTGGGTTCGCGACGGGCCACGCGATGTGGCCCGTCGGCGCCGACCCGTTGGCGACGGGGTTGAGGTTGGTGGCCAGGCTCTGGGCCTGCGCGCCGGTGGCGAGCAAGGCGAGGCCGGCGGCGAGTAGAAGGCTGCGCATCAGCTTAGTTGGAACGGGACTGCGCCCGGGCGGCAGGGTTGGCGAGGTTCCCGTCGGTCGCGGGGTCGAAGTCGTTCGAGACGACCGTGAGCGTCTGGAGGTCGACGACGACGTAGCGCATCCGACGGGCGAAAGTCTCACCCGGGACACTCTGGAGCACGTCGTACTGGAGACAGCGCGAGCCCGGCCCGCAGGCGTGGCCCGCCTCGCGGACGAGCGCGAACCCGCCGTCGACGAAGACCGGGTAGACCGAGCGCGACATGTCGG